>JAFTZC010000005.1 GCA_017461065.1 Clostridia bacterium
AAACTTGCGCACCCTGTTGCGTAAACGCAACGGGTGTGCTTTCTCGCAGGGAGTGCAAAAAAATAGGATGCCACATTTAGCATCCTACTTTTTTGGTACTCCCTGCGGGAATCGAACCCACAACTAGCCCTTAGGAGGGGCTTGTTATATCCATTTAACTAAGGAAGCGCCCTTTTGACTGCTCTAATTATATATGAATATATTTTCTTTTGCAAGAATTTATTTGCGTTATGATAATTTTACTCGCCATAAACTTCTTTACGCGCTTACGGCAGCGCGTATCGCATTAGTGTTTTTCCAATTATAACAAAGCCCTATCTTCATACTTACTCCTTACGATTTTTATTTTACCACCCCACTTGTTTATCGTCAATACGGAGCTCAAAAAACTGTAATAATTTTGTAAGAAGTTTGTCAAAACACCGTAATTTTTGCTTTATACAATATAGTCGTACAAAAGCCACGGAGGACAAAATGAAAACTATCGCAATTACAGGTGCAAGCGGAGCAATGGGCAAAGAAACGCTAAAAGCCATTATGGCTTCGCCTAACAATTATAAGGTTAAAGTACTGCTACTCAAAAACGACCTATCCTATGCAATAAAAATCAAACGCCTATATGGCAACCGTCTTGAAGTTATCTTTGGAGACGTACGCTCTCAAGACGATTGTCTAAGCCTTGCGAACGGTAGTGACTATCTACTGCATCTCGCGGCACTAATTCCACCAAAAGCCGATTACGACCAAGATACGACCATTGCCGTCAACTATGGCGGCACTAAAAATATCGTCGACGCCATACGCTCCCTTCGCATCAAACCTAAGCTCATACATATATCTACGGTTGCTATTTACGGACATCGTGACTATCACCATCCTTGGGGAAGGGTGGGAGACCCCTTGCTTCCAAGCGTTTTTGACGTATACGCAACTTCCAAAATGTACGCTGAGAGATACGTGCTTGAAAGCGGGCTCGAGCATTTTGCCGTTCTTCGCCAAACGGGCATACTATACGACAATCTCCTTATGAAAAACGTTAGCGACGGACTGATGTTTCATACTCCTTGGAACAATCCTATCGAATGGGTGACGGCAAAAGACAGTGGTCGCCTAATGGCAAGCATAATCGACCGTGACGCACAAAACTCCATTCCGGATTTTTGGAAGCGCGTATATAACGTAGGCGGTGGAGCATCTTGCAGACAAACCGGATACGACACCTTTGACGACGGCTTCAAGCTCATTGGGGGAAGCGTCGAAAGCTTTTTTGAGCCGAGATGGAACGCCGAAAGAAACTTCCATTGCTTTTGGTTTGAAGATAGCCACGTGCTAAACGACCTATTTCACTTTCAGCGTCAGTCGTGCAAGGATTTTTGGAATTGGTTTAAGAGCAAACATCCCATATACGGAGTAGCAAAAATTATTCCGCCGCGTGTAATTAGAAAGCTAATTATAGAACGTCTACTCAAAGACCAAAACGCACCGATGAATTGGGTGGAAAGCAACGACCTTGCAAGGATAACGGCAGTCTTTGGCAACAAGCAAAATGACACGAATTCTAAAAGCTGGCAAGACTATCCTTTGCTACTACGCGGCAAAACTACCGAAGGGAATTTCGATTATGAAAGCGCAAAAGCAAACCCCGATTATAACAAACTCAATCACGGCTACGATGAAAGCAAAGCGGATTGTGAGCTCGACCTAAGCGATATGCAAGTAGCAGCTCGCTACCGCGGTGGCGAGTGTCTTTCGGATAGTATGGTAAAAGGCGACCTATACACCCCACTCAAATGGCGTTGTCACGATGGGCACGTATTTGAAGCAACACCTTACACAATTCTCAAAGCAGGGCATTGGTGCGATAGTTGTTCATCACTAACGAGCTGGAATTATGATAATATAGCGCCCCACGTGCCCTTCTACGCCCAAGTGTGGTACGACAGCCATAGCCAAGATGAAAACTACTCTTACACCATCAAAAACAACCTTACCTATATGCATAAGGAGCAAGTGCAATGAAAACCACAATCTATTACTTTTCAGGAACAGGTAACACGCTAAAGGTTGCCGAAATACTAAAAACCAAACTAACTTCATTAGGAGTAAACGTTGAACTAAAAGACATCACAAAAGATAGCACTCCTACTCCTTCCGATACTATAATAATAGCATATCCGGTATATGGTTTTAACCCACCTAAAAACGTTATCGACTTCGTGCGTGCCCTTCCCGAAGACGTCATAAAGGTTTATTTCCTAAAGACGTCGGGCGAGCCATTACGCCTCAACGATGCAAGCTCGCTTACTCTAAAAAGAACGCTTGAGCGCAAAGGCTACGTCGTGTGCGGAGAGTACCATTACGTTATGCCCTATAATATGATTTTTAAGCATACCGACGCCCTTGCAAGCAAAATGCTGCTGACCGCAAGTGAGCGCTTGAAAACCGCCGCGCAAGAAATCGCAAGCGGTAGGCGTCGCCACATTCTAATGCCACTTAGAGCTCGCGTTATGCGTGCCGTTTGTAGAATCGAACATAAAGGTATGGCGCTTAATGGTAGACTATATAAAGTCAACGAAAACAAGTGCATTAATTGTGGTAAGTGCTTAAAAAATTGTCCTACCAAAAACGTTACCTATCAAAACGGAAAATTCCATTTTAGCGGCAACTGCTTAGGCTGTGCACGCTGTGCATTCAACTGTCCCACCGACGCTATTTCTACAGGGCTTCTCAACTGCCTAAAGGTCAATGGTCCATACGATTTCAACGCCAACCCTGACGATGCCAAACTCCCAAAATTTTGCCACCGCTCCTACAAAAAATATTTCTATATTGAAAACGCGTACGAAAGGTATTATAATTAAACTATGGAAAACGTACAAAGAAAAATTTTAATTGCAGAAGACAACGTTGAGCTTAGCGATATGCTACGCAATTATCTTACGCGCGCAGGCCACGTCGTATATCAAGCCTTTGACGGCATGCAAGCAATCGACTTGCTCAACGCTCTCCCCGTCGACCTACTCGTACTTGATATAATGATGCCACGTGCCGATGGATACACCGTAATAAAAACGCTAAGACAAACCAAAAATATTCCTATAATTATTACGAGCGCAAAGGCTACCGAAGAAGACAAGGAGCGTATGTTCGACCTTGGCGCCGATGATTATATGACCAAGCCTTTTTCTTTCAAGGAAGCGGTTATGCGCGTAAACGCTCAGCTTAGAAGATACTACGACTTTAATAAAGTAGCGCCTACCAAAAAGGATAGCGCTCGCACTCTTGGCACGCTCAGCATCAACCCCGAGCGTTTTGAAGCCAAGGCCGGCGGTACTATGCTTAGCCTAAGCAATAAAGAATTTACTTTGCTCGACGTTTTGACGAGTGAGCCCGATAGAATATTCTCCAAATCCCAGCTTCTCGACAAAGTATGGGGGACGGAAGACTATATCGACGAAAACACCGTTGCCGTTACCGTAGCAAGACTACGCGAAAAACTACTTAAACACAACGTAAAAAACATTGTCACCGTATGGGGGTTTGGATATAAATGGGAAAGCTAAACAGCGTTGAACTCGAACTTATACTTGCCTATATCGACGACGTCGAGCGTGGCGAAATATACAAGCCCTTCCAGCCAAAGGAAGATTTTGGCGCTGAATCCAAACGTATAATCGCAAAGCTTGACGACCTACGCAAAGAAATCTTATTACTTCGCTCAAGTGCTATAGAAAATAGCGCAAAAGTACAACAAGAAATTGCAAACGTTACCCACGACCTAAAAACACCCCTTGCACTTATAATGGGTGCCGTTGAAAGTTTAGAAGACGGAATGGACGAGCGCGATTATCTCGGTATGATAAAAAACAAAGCCCAAGAGATGAACGAAACCGTGCTTCGTATTATCGATAGTTCAAAGGGTATGGTTGCGAGCGCAAAAAAGGAAAAACACGTCGTTGATGCACGCGATTTATTCCCTTCCGTTTGTGCAAAATATCATCTTTTAGCAACCGGCAAAAAAATCAATTACGTTGTTAAAAAGGCTCCAAAAGCCTTGATTGCTGTTTCCGAAAAGGATATTCTTTCGGTTATGGATAATCTTTTGACCAATGCCGTAAAGTATACCGAAAAGGGCAAAATTACCGTGTCGTTCCGTGCAAGCAAAAAGCACCTATACGTAACCGTCAAGGACACGGGCAAGGGAATCGCTAAGGAAGATTTGCCACACGTATTCGATAGGTTTTATACCGAAGACAAGGCGCGCAAAACGGGTGGCACCGGCATCGGCCTTAGCTACGTAAAAGAAGCTATTGAGGCTCATGGTGGCGAAGTTTACGTAGACAGCACACCGGGCAAAGGCAGCAAGTTTACTTTCTCGCTCCCACGCGTTGAACCCAAAAGGTTAAACCGTATGAGCGAAGATAAAAAGAAGTGTGTAGAAGCATCTTTGCGCTTGTGGCTGTTCCCCTTCTTTTGGCTCGTTGACTTGTATAGAGCCATTTACTACGGCGTAAAAGAATCCAAAAATAAAATCGATTATAACTTTAAGCAAGAGGACTAAGTCCTCTTCTTTTTTACACCCCTTGAAAAGAGATACTCTCTATGGTATAATAAATTTTAGATTATATTTATTGTGAGGGATTTATGTCTACAATTACAAAAATGATAGGTAAGGTCGTCAACCTTTTTTCTAACTCACTTTCTCAAAAAGAACTTCGTAGTGACGTAATCCACGGCGAAGCATTTGAAAATATATCTGAAGTTGCTCGCAAAGTGGCGGCAAGCGGTATGGTACTACTCAAAAACGATGGAGTTTTGCCACTTAAAGACGAAAGCTTTGCTCTGTTTGGCAGAACCGCAATCGACACTTTCTACGTTGGCTACGGCTCGGGCGGTGACGTCAGAGCTCCTTACCGCGTATCCATTGCAAACGGTATCCTTGCAAACCCAACGCTAAACGTAGACGAGGCCCTTGTAAATCTATATAAAACCTGGTCGGACGCTAACCCCGTAGACCACGGCTTCTGGGGACATTGGCCCTGGAGATATCCCGAAATGCCCCTATCCGACGATATTCTCGTTGGCGCAAGAGCCAAGTCACAAAAGGCCGTCGTCGTAATCGGCAGAGCCGCCGGTGAAGATAGAGAAAACAAGCTCGAAAAGGGTAGTTTCTTCCTTGACGACGAAGAAGTAGCAATGCTTGATAAAGTAACGAGCTATTTCGACGACGTAATCGTCCTTATGAATATAGGCAACGTGATAGACTTCTCGTGGGTTGAAAGCTACGGTGACAAGATTAAAGCGCTACTTATCACTTGGCAAGGTGGTATGGAAACGGGCAACGCCGTAGCAGACGTACTTAGCGGAGCCATCTCGCCCGATGGCAAGCTACCTATGACCATTGCTAAAAACTATAACGACTATCCCAGCGCAAGCGATTTTGGTGACAAAGACGCCAACAACTACACCGAAGATATCTACGTTGGCTATCGTTACTTTGAAACCTTCAACAAAGATGCCGTCCTTTACCCATTCGGCTACGGCTTGGGATATAGCACCTTTAAGAAGAATAGAATTGACCTTGAAGATCATCACGCTTATATCAAGCTTCAAGTAGAAGTGGAAAACGTAGGTGCCTATACTGCACGCGACACCGTTGAGATTTACGCAAGCGCACCACAAGGAAAGTTGGGCAAACCTGCACTAACGTTGGTTGCTTATGCAAAAACCAATCTTCTCGCTCCCGGCGAAAAGGAAGTAGCCGAGCTAATCGTTCCCATCACAAGCTACGCATCCTACGACGACGTCGGCGCAGTCAAGAAATCTTGCTACGTATTGGAAAAGGGTGAGTACAGCTTCTATATCGGCACTTCTGTTAGATACGTTGAAAAATTCTACACCTTTGCTTACGAAGACGATATCGTAGTTGAACAACTAAGCGAAGCGGGCAGCCCACAAGTTTCATTTGATAGAATCAAGCCCCAAGCAACCGACAATGGTTTTGAAATCGTACGCGAAGCAGTACCCACTCGCTCGTATAGTCTAAGGGATAGAATAATCGAAAACCTACCCGTAAAGGATATACCATATACAGGAGACAAGGGATACATGCTCCAAGACGTAAAGAGTGGAAGCGTAACTATGGACGACTTCCTTGCACAACTTAGCAACACCGAGCTCGAAGCAATGACTCGCGGTGACTACACTATGCACTCAAAGCTTGGCGCACCCGGCAATGCAGGCGCTATGGGCGGCGTGCTCAAGAGCCTACGCGACAAGGGTGTAAAGCCCGTTATCACCAGCGACGGCCCAAGCGGTATGAGACTAACTGCAGTATGTTCACTTTTACCAATCGGCACGCTCCTTTCTTCAACTTGGGACACTAAACTTGTAGAAAGCATTTATGAAATCATCGGTAGAGAAATGCTCGTGCGTGGCTCGGATATTCTACTTGGACCGGGTATGAACATCCACCGCAACCCCCTATGCGGCCGTAACTTTGAGTACTTCTCCGAAGACCCACTACTCAGCGGCAAGACTGCTGCAAGTATGGTAAGGGGCATTCAAGCAAACGGAGCTGCAGCTTGTCCAAAGCACTACGCTTGCAACAACCAAGAAACTAACCGTAGCCGCAACGACAGCAGACTTTCCGAAAGAGCACTACGCGAAATCTATCTAAAGGGATTTGAGATTTGCATCAAGGAAGCCGCTCCCAAAACTATAATGACTTCGTACAATCTCATCAACGGCGTATGGGGACATTATAACTACGACCTATGCACCACCATTCTCCGTGGCGAATGGGGTTACAAAGGTTTGGTTATGACCGATTGGTGGATGCAAAAATCCGCTTCACAAGAGTTCCCGACCATCACCGACCAAGCATATCGTGTAAGGGCACAAGTTGACGTATTGATGCCGGGTGGCTCACGTCTACCCTTTATGCCTAAGAAACCCGACGGCACCCTACTAAAGACGCTCGGCAAAAAAGACGGCATCACGAGAGCAGAACTCCTCCGCACCGCCGAAAACGTACTAAATCTCGTTATGAATTCCACCGCTTGGAAGCGCGACTGAAATTTATATCGTAAATAAATAATTTTGGATTTTGGTATTATAATATAACTATGGATACTAACAAGGGTAAAATACTAAAAGACTACACTAAAGGGAATTTGCCAAAGCAGATTCTCCTTTTTTCGTTACCTTTTATGTTGTCAAACGCCCTTCAAGTGCTGTTTTCCATAGTAGATATGATTGTCGTCGGTAACGTGGTAGGCTCAAGCGGACTTTCCGCCGTATCCACAGCAAGCCATATCGTTACTTTTATGACGATGATTTGTCTTGGTTTTGCAACTGGCGGTCAAGTTTACATTGCCCAACTGATAGGCGCCGACAAAAAGGAAGATTTGAACAAGGCAATAGGCACGTTGTTTACTTTTACGCTTATCCTTGGAGTGTTGATGACCACTATCGGTCTAACGCTTGCGCGCCCCATTCTCACACTTATGAAAACGCCAACCGAAGCTATGGCCGACGCCATAGACTACCTATTGATTTGCTCGGGTGGTGTAATTTTTACCTTTGGATACAACTGCGTAAGTGCCGTCCTTAGGGGTATGGGCAATAGTACGCAACCATTCGTTTATATCCTAATTGCCGCAATTATAAATATCGTACTTGATATTTTATTCGTATTATATATGGATATGGGCGTTGCAGGCGCAGCCTGGGCAACGATAATTGGCCAGGGCGTATCGTTTTTAACTTCTATAATCTACCTTTTTATCAAACGTAAGCAGTTTGGATTCGACTTCCGCCCACGCTCCTTTATCCCCGATAAGCAAGCTTCAAAAGTGCTAATCAAGCTCGGCATACCCTTTTCTCTACGTAGCGGCGCAGTCAACGTGTCGATGCTATTCGTCACGAGCCTGGTCAACGGACTCGGCGTTGCGGCAAGCGCGGTTTTCGGTGTAGGCCTAAAGGTAGACGATATGGTTAGAAAAATTTCTATCGGCGTTAACTACTCGGTATCCACTTTCGTCGGCCAAAACTTTGCCGCAAAAGAGCTTGACCGCACTAAAAAATCGGTCTATTGGGGTTGGCTTTATAGCTTTTTGATTTATCTCGTTTTCTTGGTGGTATATCTCGTAGACGTCGAAGGGTTGTTCGGCTTGTTCACAAAAGACGAAGCCGTATTGGAACTTGCACACATATTCGTACAAGCAATTTTATTTAGCTTCCCTGCAATGATTATTATGCGTGGTACCAACGGATTCGTACAAGGCATAGGCAACTCGATGCTAAGTATGATATTCTCACTTCTTGACGGCTTTATTTTGCGTATCGGTCTTAGCTATCTGCTCGGCAACGTTTTGGGGCTTGGCTTGTTTGGATTATTCCTTGGATATGGTCTTGCCGCCTATGGCACGGCTATCCCGGGTATGATATATTTCTTCTCAAAAAAATGGAAAAACGCCCACTTTTTAGATAATCTTTAGAATTAAACTCCACTTTTTTGGCAATCATTGGATATATGATTGCTCTCGACAAGGAAATTAAAAAAATCAAAAAGGCACTATCTAATTCTTCCGACGTCGTCGAAAGGCGATTGGACGTAGGCGAAAAAAAGGCCTTAGTGCTCTATCTCGACGGAATGATAGACGTCAAAACCATTGACCTTGGCTTAATCGAGCCTTTAATTCGTAGGGGCTCGGAGATAAAAGAACACGTTCGCACGTTAGAAGGTATCGTAGAAACCAGCGAGAAGCTGGAGTTTTTTAGTGACAGAAAGTCAGCTCTTGAAAAGGTGCTAACCGGCGGAAGCCTAATCGTTATCGACGGCGTAGAAGGCTACGCCGTTTGCTCGGCACAAGGTTTTATGTCGCGCCCTATAATGGAGCCACCTGTATCAAGCGTAATAAAAGGCCCACGCGAAGGCTTTACCGAGAGCTTCAAGACCAATATCACCCTAATTAGACGTCGCTTTCCAAGCAGCAATCTCGTATTCAAGTCCTTTACGGTAGGTAGGCTATCTCGCACGCACGTTGAAGTTTGCTATCTAAAAAACGTTGCTAACCTCAAGGTGGTAAAGCAAATTGAGAGTAAGCTCAAAAAAATAGATATCGACGGCATCGTCGACTCGTCCTACGTCGGCAAGCTCCTTGAAGATCGCAAATACTCCCTTTTTAAACAAACGGGCTCTACCGAAAAGCCCGATATCCTTGCACAAAAACTGCTCGATGGCAGAGTAGCTATCATTGTAGACGGCTCTCCTACGGTGCTAACGCTACCATTTTTGCTAATAGAAGATTTTTACGACTCCGAAGACTACTACCGCAGACCTTTGCGCACGACGGTTATACGTATAATGCGCCTTTTAGGGGTGTTTTTTGCCATTTTCTTGCCGGGAATGTTCGTGGCTTTCCAATCGCACCAATACCAGCTTTTGCCTATAAAGCTGCTCGTTACCATAATAAACAGCACGTCTGGCATACCCTTTAGCCCCGTCACCGAGATGCTGATTGCACTAATTCTATTTGAAGTTTTAGGCGAAGCAAGTGTACGAATGCCCCGTTTCCTTGGTATGGCGATGAGCGTAGTAGGCGGTATTATACTTGGCGAAACCGCTGTAAATGCAGGTGTACTGAGCTCGCTAACCGTACTGATTACGGCGCTCTCCAGCATAGGTCTATACGCTATCCCCGATGAAGTAGGTACCTTTAGCGTCATACGCCTTATATACGTGTTCGTGGGCGCAAGCCTTGGCACTTACGGAATACTGATTTCGACCATAGTAATTATGGTATACGTCGTCTCGCTCGAGAGCTACGGCGTGCCCTACTTTGCACCCTTTGCTCCCCTTGTACCAAGCGACCTAAAAGATAGTATCGTAAAATTTTCAATGGTGGATTTACCGACACGCACTCAATCATTAGGACTTAAAAATAAAACGCGACTCAGATATGGAAAATAGTTATATCACAAAAAGACAATACGGGCTAATAATATTTTTTATCCCTTTCGTTTTTAAATTTTCGGTACTTCCGTCCATTCTCTCAGAAAAGGCCGCGAGAGATATTTGGCTTGTTATGCTACTTATAATGCTAACCGAACTTGCGCAACTAATCTTTATAGTAAAAGTAGATAAAATGGGCGGGCTCGACGCCATAAAAGAAAGGTACGGAAAAATCACTTACTACTTACTTTCTGCTCCCGTACTTGCGGTTATGATACTCAAAGCGTCCGTTTATACTTCGGAAACCACTTCGTATGCGAACTCCTATTTGTTCTATAATATTACCACTCAAGGAGTGGGAATTATAGTAATTTTAGCAAGCTCGTATATTGCCGTCAAAGGAGCAAAGGGGCTTGGTAGAATAGTTGAACTCGCGCTTTGGCTCGTCCCTATTGCCATTATAATCGGAGCACTGTTTGGAAAACTTAAGCTAACACCCGACTACGCCCTACCCATAGGTGCAAACGGGCTTGGCCCCATAGCAATTTCGTTTGACAGCGCGCTGTTTTGGGTACTGGACTTTTCACCGTTGCTCTTTTTAAAAATTCGTGAAGATGTTACGCTAAGCCCACGCAAAAGAACGCGTTTCCCGTGGGTGCCCGTGGCCGCTATATCGTCGGCGATTTTGATGGTTGGTCTGTACTTAGCCTACGTTATGAATTACGGCGGAGCGGGGCATCTCGTTGACACGGCGTTTTCATCGCTTGGTGCTTTCAACGTAGTAAATACCGAGATAGGCTCGATAGACTGGCCTGCGATAACCCTTTGGCTTTCTATCGCAATAGTATCGTTATCACTCAAGCTCTTTGCTTCGAGCAAAGTGATATCTTCTAATAACGTTCCCTTCCCCGTAGCCGTCCTACTGACGGCACTCGTAATAATAGTTATAAGCCAGCTTGCTTTTTACAATCTCGAAAAGGCGTTTGACTTTGCAACTTCGTTCGTTAGATACGTAGTGCTCGGCATAGAACTTTTGGTCCCTATGACGGCTTACGTACTACTCGACATAAAGGAAAGAAAACACCAAAAGGAGCATCACCCTCTTGAAGCGACAATATAAATGGATAGCCTTCCTAATTGGCTTTATCTTAATGTTTACGCTCGGCGTGGAAATCACGCCTTTGTCGGAGCGCGCTATCGTAGCAGGTCTTGCCATCGACTACGTTGACGACGCCTTTTTGGTATCGGCGCAAATACTCTTGCCCTCCTCTGATGACAGTAAGTCGAGTGGCATTGCCGTCAGCTCTGCAGAGGGTAAAACCATAGGCGAAGCTCTTGCAAAGATAAGTAGTGAGACGAGTATGCTCGTAGCAATGAGCCATTGCAATCTAATACTGCTTGGCGAAGAACTTATCAAGGATAAAGCCTACGTTGCCCTTGACTATATGATACGCAACGCCTATCTATCCGAAAACGCGCTGATACTCACTACCGAAGGGCAAGCAAAAGAGATTCTCAGTGCCAAAACCGCCTACTCGGATATGACGTCGTTTTATATCCAAAGGGAGCTTATGGTTTACGGCAATTATAAGGAGGCCGTACGCCGCAACGTAAAGGAATATTTATCATCATACTACACTCATAATTCGGCAAATTGGCTTACTAAAGTCAAAATGATTGAAGCCGAAAAACCACAAATGGGTGGCTCAAGCGAGTCAAGCGGCAGCAGCTCCGGAGAGAGCGAAAAGGTATACGTATTCGACTTTAGCAGTTGTGCGGTAATCAGGGGCAACGATTACGTTTTTGAAGGCAACGAAGAAGTAATTAGCGGCATAAATTTTTTGTACTCCAAGCTAAACAAAGGGGATATTATCGTCTCAGACGGGCACGCGACCTATTGCTTCTACATTATAAAAAGCAACGGGGATTTATCCTTTGAACCCGATAACTACACGGCAAAAGCAAATGTCAAAATGGACGTAATCTTAAAGGAAATCATATCCGATGAACCGCTGCCCTTTTCCGTATCCGACGTAGAGCCGCCAAGCGAAGTAGGCGAGCTCGTAAAAAACTACGTAAAGGACTGTGTTTTGACGGCGTTTGAAACGTCAAGGGCAAACGACGTAGATATTTTTGACCTATACGGCGGTTTTTACGGCAAAAAAGGTAAAAAGTGGCTTGAGCTTGAGAGCGGCTATCTTGAGAAAAGCCAAATGCAAGTGGAAGTCGACCTTAAATTCTTCTAAAATTAATGCGCGTGCGAACGCGCATTTTTAGTATTGCAAACTCTCGCGTTGTATGTTACAATATAAAAATAGTAAAATGCGAGGTGTTTGCTTATGCAAATTATTGAGAAAGTAAAAGGTGCAGTCGTTGGTTTCTATGATGAAATCGTACTGCATTGGAATCGCCCTGCTAAAGGTAACTACGTTTCTTACAAAGAACTTGTTAACTATGCAATAGGTGGCGTTGGTAAAAACTTGGTTCTTTACCTAATGACGTATATGGCGCTATCGGCAAGCAATACCTTGATTGGTTCTACCATCGGTATTCGCCCGTTGCATCTCCAATATATGTCCATCATTCAAACGGTTGCAGGTATTTTGTTTGCAATGATACGTGGTAAGTGGGTTGATAACACCAGAACACGTATGGGTAAATTCCGTCCCTTTATTGCGTTTATGGGCGTTCCCCTCGTCGTAATGGCTCTAGTCTATCTCTTCCTGCCTTTCGAACAAATGACCTATAACGATAAGCTAATTTGGACCTTTGTTTTCGCGCTATGTATTTCCATGTTTCAACCGCTCCTCATGGATACTTATACCGAACTTGGTAGCGTTATCACACCAAACTCAAACGAACGCGCAAGACTTCTTACCATTAGTATTCTTATCGCATCGTTCGCACCAACCGTATATAACTTCATCGTTCCACTTATCTTAAATTGGACCGGTCTTACGTATACAAATATTGAAACTTATCGTTATATAGTTGCTTCCTTTGCCGTTATCGGCGTAGGCTTTAACCTATTTGCCGCCTTCGGATGCAAGGAAAGAGTTATAACGTCTAAGTCCTATGACCAAAAAGTCGGACTTATCGAAGGCATGCTCGGCATATATAAGAATAAGTATTGGTGGATTAAACAAATTGCTTCCATAATAGGCTTCTTGGAGTCATCCTTTACCGTCATATTCGGTTGGATGTATATATATGGCACCCAAGACATGGTTCAATATAGCTTGCTAACCACCCTTTACGGCACGGCTTCTACCATAGCAATGGTCATCACCCCCTTGCTCCTTAGAAAGCTCGGCAACCGCGGTATCCTACTATTCCACAACGTAGCGAATATCGGTTGCTTGTCACTAATGTTCCTCGTTTACAAAAACCCCTTCCTATTCTTCTGCTGTATGTACTTGAATGCTGTATTCAACCAACTACAACTCGTTTACGACCCCGTTTTGAACGCAGAAGTAAAGGACTACCAACAATTCCTAACCGGCAAGCGCGTAGACTTCTTGCTTACATCTGCCGCAACCGTCACCGTGCCAATCACCCTTTGCACCGGTCTCGTTATTCCCTACGTTTACGAAGCAATGGGTATCACCACCAACTACGACATTCTTTACGACCCACAAGTTCGTAACAATATGTTCAATATGCTATGTACCCTTTCGATAGTAGGCTCGGTACTAAATCTCGTACCATTCTTCTTCTACCGCCTAAGCCGTGAAAAGCACACTATGATAGTCCAAGTTCTACGCAGACGTGCAGCTTTCACCGACTATGCTAACGGCTCCATTACCCCCGAGCAAATAGTCGAAACCGTCGAAAGCCATAGACAAATCCAAGCTATCATCGAAGCTGAAGAACCCAATATGAAGGATGCTCGCGAAGCTATCAAAAACGCTTACGCAGTCAGAGCCGGTACTCCCGAAGAAAAGAAGTATAAGAAAGATGCTATCAAAGTTGCTTTCAAGGCATACGATGAAGCAAGACACCTCAAGGCAAACAAGGAAGCATATAGAGAAATCTATCTCAAAGAAGAAAACAAGTTTGAAATTCCTTCAAACGCACTTCTTCTCGAAATCGCTAAAAAAGTTAAGGAGTATACTCCTTATGAAATCCGTAGGATTTCATTTGAAGATTTCCACGTCGAAGCTCCCACCGACAAAAAATTACTTGCTCTTTATAACAAAGAGATTAAGCGTTACAATAAGATGATTGCCGAAATCAACAAGGTTTACGGCGACGATATCCCCACCGATTGCTACGAAAAGGTTGAAGCCGCTCGCGCAATCGTAGTTGAAGATATCAGGGATAAGGCCGCAATCAAAGCACGCGATAAGGCTATCGACGTAGCAGAAAAAGCGCTCATCAAATTCAACGAAGTGTTTGGCTACTACAACACCAAATTAGAGCTTCTTGCCGAATCGGAAAATCGTTTGTACTATCCCGAAATCGAAGCTATGTACGAAGAAGCCCTTGCTGAAATAGCAAGAAAAGATGAAGAAATAGCAAGAAAAGAAGCTGAAGACCGCGAACGCAAAAAGCAAGAACTACTTGAAGAAAAGCAAGCTCGCTTCGACTCCTTCTCCGACAAGAAGAAGGCAAGAATTCTTGCAAGACGCGAAAAGGCAGCTCTCAAAAAAGCTAACGCCGAAAAGAAAGCAGAGCCCGAACTTAAAGAAGTCGCATCTGCGATTGACGAAAACCAAGGAGGTAACGAGTAATGAAAAAGGCAGCTAAAATAACCTTAACAACATCACTTCTTGCAGTAATACTTGCAACTTCTTTACTCGTTGGTTGCCAATCTCTAAGCGGCGACGAAGGTTACGACCTTTTACAAAAGGCCATTGACAACACCTTGCACGACGACAACGCTCATATCTTCTATTGGAAAGAGAGTATTTCTACGCCCCGTCCAAACAGCATAACCAATTTGGTTGAAACCACTACCGTCAACGTTCTATGCACCATTGACAGAGACTATAACTTCGTTAAGGAAGGCGACGGCGAATACGACTACGAAGACCTCAAGGCAAGGGTAACTAAGTCCTACGACGGCAAGCAAGTATACGAATTATATTGTGGTTATGCCGCTGACGGCAACTCCTATCAAGCCGTTAGAGGGGCACTTGACGGTCAAACCGCACTCACCGCAAACGATAGCTACTCTTTCACCGATCGCGTTGCCGAAGAATACGTTATGAGCAACGACTTTAAGCCCTATACTCTTGCTGAAAAGCTCAAAGAGCTAAAGAGCCTAAAGAGAGAGGACCTTCTCGTCGAAGAATACGAAAACGGCGGCGTTGAAAAGAAAGGTAACGTTACCACCATCACTTGCAAGCTCAGCGAAGATTACCTAAGAGCATACGAAGAAGCTAACGGCGCAAAGAGCGTTCTCGAAGGCAAATACGTTACTATTGAAATGGCATACGACAGAATTTCCGCCATCATCGTATACCAACACGACCCCAATGCAGGCGAGAGCAACACCCAAGGCATCCTTGCACTCGAATACGAAAGCTACAAGTTCGAAGTCGTTTATACCGGACCTAAATTCACCGTACCAAGCAAGCAAAAGGAGTAGACTATGTCAGTTCTAACTTGGCTACTAAAAAAGTTCATCGTGCCCATTCCAAAGGTGCAAAATTTTGACAAGTATCTTTTCATCGGGCCCCACCCCGACGACATCGAAGTAGGTGCCGGAGCAACCGTTTCAAGACTTGTCGAAATGGGCAAAAAGGTTACGTATCTGATTGCCACAGACGGCTGCTATGGCTCCCAAACTGCCGACTACGACAAAGAGGAGCTAATCAAAACTCGCCAACAAGAAGCCATTGAAGCAGCTCACGTTTTAGGAGTTGAAAGCGTACACTTTCTACCCTTTTCAGACTGCGGTATCTACGACCAAGGAGAGATTACGAGAGCCATTGCCAAAAAGATAATCGTGATAAAGCCAAAGGCTGTTTTTGCACCCGACCCCAACCTACAATCGGAGTGTCATATAGACCACCTAAACGTGGGTAGAGCTTGTGCTAACGCCTATCATCTTTGCGCTAACGCTCCATTTGCCAAGGAGTTTGCTTCCAGCACTCCGGCAAGCCCCGAGCTACTTGCATTCTACTATACCGACAGCCCCAATACCTACTTTAAAACGGGCGCAAAACATCTTAAAAAGCAAAAGGAAGCTCTCAAAAAATTCACTTCCCAAATGGAATTTAAGGATAAAGGTATGGGAGACGGCGATTTCATAATGCTATATAATCACTTCCGCTCCATAAGGTTCGGCATCAAAACCCTAAAGGGTAGAGCAGACGGATTCCGTTGTCTTGGCAACACCCACACTCACTGCTGTGCGGAAAAGATTTAATCGCTTATTTTAAAGCAAAAAAAATCCCCTAAAAAGGGGATTTTTCTTTTTTATAAAGCTATTTGGATTTTTACTCTTGTAAATATTATTTTTTTATAGTATGATAAAGTATATAGACTCACGCGCGCGTATTCGCGCCTTGGATAAAGGAGACACGGATTATGGCTAAAAATCAGGCTAACGTCGTACACGATCCCGATGCTATCCCCTTCAAAGAGCAACTTGCCTATGGCGTAGGCGCTTTTATGGACGGCGGTGGTGTCGCACTTATGGCTTGCGTTATGCTCAAGTATATGACTTCTTTGGGCATCGAAGCAGCTATTGCATCAACCATTATGATGGTTGCAAAAATATGGGATGCTATTAGTGACCCACTAATGGGCTTTATCTCCGACAACACCCGTTCGAAATACGGTCGTCGTAAACCATATATGTTCATAGGCGGTATATGTATCATTTTCGGTCTTTTCCTATTGTTCGCTCCCATCAAGGAGTGGGGCATGGACCCAAGTGGCATGGTGGCTTATATGGTAGTTATGTATCTATTATGGAACACTTTCTCGACCATCTCCCAAGTACCTTACTGCTCTCTTGCAAGCGATATCTCCCCATCATTTAGGGCAAGAAACGATGCTAATACGGTTAAACTCGTATTTAGCGCAGCAGGCGCAGGACTTGCTTACGTTATCCCACTACTCGTTCTTGAAGCTTACGTTTCTCCCGAAGCTGCTTTCCTACCTGCCATTAGTGCAACCGAATTCTGGATTATTATCACCGTCGTATTCGGCGTATTGTTTGGCGTAGGTCTCATCATCACGGCACTTGGCGTAAAAGAAAGAATTCAACCGATTACTCCAAAAGAAAAGTTTAATCTTAAACGTTTCATCAACGGCTATGCCGTACCATTCAAAAATAAGAGCTTCCGTTGGCATATCACTATGTACTCAAGTGCATTTACCTGTGCAGATATGCTTAGTGCTCTTGCCGTTTACTATGCAACCGACGTTTGGCACGGATACACTTTGTTCGGAATGAACTTTTCAAGTATGTTTATAGTTGCTCCTTTAATGGTTGCCGCAGTAGTAGCATTCCCAATCGTTAGATACGCAATGAACAAAAAAACCAAGCAATTTGCTTTCCGCATTGGTCTTCCATTCTATATTATCGGCGGTATTCTTCTTGCCGTTATGGATCCGAGCTGGACGCCTCCAATCATTATACCGATCATTGCTTTCCTAATGGGTCTTGGCTTCGGTGGCGCTCAAATGATGCCTTGGATTATTTTCCCCGACACCGTTGACGTTGCAGAGTTTGCAACCGGCGAACGCCCCACCGGTTCATATAGTGGCATGATGACACTTACCCGTAAGGTCGCCGGCGCTCTTGGCGTTGGTGTCATCGGCTGGATTCTCACCGGCGTTGGTTACGTTTCACAAGACGATGCAAGCGTTTATATCGTACAAAGTGATAACGTACTACTTACCATACGCCTTTTGATGGGTATTGCTATTGCCTTACTTATCGCTATATCACTCTTTGCGTCATTTAAATTTAAAGTTAACGACCAAAAGCTCACCCGTATGCGCTACTATATCGACCTAAATCGTGACGGAAAACTCGCCGATATCACTGATGAGGAAAAGGCAGAACGCGAAACCCTAATTAAAGAATTATACGGCAAAGTACCAAACACCACGATAATCACAAAAGAAGAAATAAATGAAGCCTTAGAAGGATAAAATTATGGTTAAACACATAGTACTTTTCAAATTAAAGGACAATAGTTATGAAAATTGCCTAAAGGCAAAGGAAGTGCTACTTTCAATGGACGGCAACGTTCCCGAACTCCGCTCCATTGAAGTAGGCATTGACTTTTTACACTCCGGCCGTAGCTACGACGTAGCGCTAATCGTTACCGTCGATAGCAAAGAAGCCCTTGAAAGCTATCAAAAAGACCCCTATCACTGCTCCGTTGTAAAACCACATATGCACGCAGTTAGAGAGGGTTCGGTTGCTCTCGACTTTGAGTTTTAGAGGTAATTATGGCTGATTTTTATAAAGTTGATTTGAATGGGTATACTCATAGCCTACCCATACTTCCTATCGGTGCCATCAAGATTTGTTTCTTTAATCTACACGGCGCGCAAGAAATGACCGAACACTGCGGAAAAGAACTTGCCAAATTAGCAAACCCCGAAGTTGAAGTGGTAATCACCGCCGAAAGCAAGGGGCTCCAACTTGCACACTGCGTAGCACGTGAGCTTAATCACAAACTCTATGCCGTTGCTCGCAAGTCCAAAAAGCTGTATATGCAAGACGGCATCGAAGTTAGCGTTAAGTCAATCACGACTGCCGAAGAACAAAAGCTATACCTATCAGCCCACGACGCAGCGCTTATCAAGGGCAAAAAAGTTGCTATCGTCGACGACGTTATCTCCACCGGCGGCAGCCTAAAAGGTCTTGAAATGCTCGTCGAAAAGGCAGGCGGCACCATCGTCGACCGTCTGTTCGTACTCGCCGAAGGCGATGCAAAAGACCGCCCCGACGTCAAATATATTGCCACCATACCAATCATATTCGATTAAGAATGCACTCTCCCACTACCGAAGATTTAGCAAAAATTTACAGTCTTCTCGGCTTGACGAAAGTCGAGGATACTTCTTATAGCAAAGTAACCATACTCGGTTGGTTTAAAGATAGAAACCCTCAAGTGAGGGTTACTTCCGATTACGCTATATTCTCGGGCGAAACCGACGGCAACAAAAAAATGTATTGGAGTCCTATCGCCACTTCCGAGCAAGGTATGATAGAGGCTATCTCCTATCTTGAAAGCCAAGGCGTTACAACTATAATCAACGTAACGAAGGACGATATACCTTTGTATCTTGAACGCGGCTACACCATCGAGCCGTCGCGAGATTACTTTGAGTATCTGTATACTCCAAGTGATTTAATCGAACTAAAGGGTAAAAAATACCACGCAAAGCGTAATTTTATAAACGGATTTAACCATCCTTACGAATTCCGCGCCTACCTTGAAAGCGATAGAGAAGAACTCTTTGAGCTCCTATACAAATGGAGTTATCTCCACATCGAAAAGGGCGTAGAATGGTCGGCCGAAGACAACTGGCACTCTCACGTCGTGCTCCAAAAGATTAAATCCGACCCCGAAATCAAGGCGCTGACCGCAGTTCTTGACGACCTTGAAGGTTACAACTGCTTTGCAGACATCCTAAAAGCCGACGGCAAAATCATCGGTTTTGCCCTTGGCGAAATACTGCCGACAAACGTGGGCGCTATATACTTCGAAAAGGGAGATATCGAGTATAAAGGTATCTATCCCCTACTCGATAACCTATTCTCAAAAAAGCACTTCGGAAGCGTAAAATACGTCAACAAACAAGAAGATATGGGCTTAGAAGGACTAAGGAAATCCAAGCTCAGCTATCATCCCGTAAAGTTTGCAGAGCGCTACGTAGCAAAGAAGGTATAATATGCTTAAAATCGACGTGCTTGCTTCGGGCAGCAAAGGCAACAGCATATTAGTATCTTCGGGCGAAAAAAGACTGCTTATCGACTGCGGAATAACGATAAGGGCGCTAACTAAAGCACTAAAGGAAAGGAGTCTTGCACTCCCCGACGTAAAGGCCGTATTGGTCACGCACGAGCACGGCGACCACGTATCTTCGTGCGCACAGCTTACCGATGCTTACGGTATACCCGTATTTGCAAACGCCGTGACGATGTCGGCACTAAAGCGAAAAACGGGGCTTAGGGGCGGATATTACTACGAAGAAACGTCGCCCTTTACTCTATGCGGAATGGAGATACGTCCTTTTAGGACGTCACACGACGCCGTTTATCCCGTGGGATACTCCATTTCGGACGCTGACTCTAAGTTCACGTACGCAACCGACCTTGGGTATTTTAGCAGTTCCGTAAAGGAAGCAGCCCTTGGCAGCAACCTAATACTGATTGAATCCAACCACGACGTAGAAATGCTGCTAAACGGCCCTTACCCAAGATATCTCAAGGAAAGAATACTTTCATCGCGCGGACACCTATCCAACGAGCATTGTGCCGCCGCCGTAAGAGAGCTTCTTGAGAGTGGTACCAAGCGTTTTATCCTTGGCCACCTTAGCGAGCAAAACAACACCTACGACCTTGCTCTAAGCACCACCCAAAACCTACTTATGAGAAGTGGTGCAAAGCAAGGCGAAGACTACGAGCTCCACGTTGCAACCCAACAAGGACTCCCCCTAACCTTAGAAGTAAAATGAGAAACGACGAACTACAAAACTCAACCCTTTCTCCAAAAGACGGAGTGCTTGCCTATCTTGTAGCACTATCCGTTACTTTGGTGCTGAGCTTCGTCGTTTTCTTTTTGCCCGAAGGAAACGCCCAAACGCTCGCAAACTACTTTATTACTCAGCTTGGTTTTTTGATAGTGCCCTTTTTGTTTTTGAAATCAAAAGGTATAAGCTATCTCGATGCAGTTCCACTTAAAGGCAAGGTTAAACCACTCGCAGTCGTGCTTATAATACCAATTACGATTGGCGCGTTTATGCAAAACACCATACTTTCCGTTGCTTTTAATTGGCTACTTGAGGCTTTAGGCATCACACCAAGCGTAAATCTACCTTCAACCGACGGCGCTCTCAACGTTTTGCTTGCAGTAGTTGCCGTTTGCTTGCTCCCTGCCCTTGCAGAAGAATTTTTGTTCCGAGGCATAATACTATCAAGCTACAAAAATAAGGGGCTTATGCGAGCTTGCGTGCTAAGTGCCGTCGTATTTGCGCTATCGCACTTTAACCCTGCTCAATTCGTACACCAGGCCATTCTTGGCTTTATACTTGCCTATATCACCGTATGCTCGGGTAACGTTTGGTACGGCGCACTAATGCACCTACTAAACAACGTTATCGCACTCTTTATCGGCGACGTTATCCCGGCCTACAACAACCTTGCTATCCTTAACTCTCAAAATATAATCATACTGATGATAATGTGCGCCGTCGGTGCCGTGATACTAATAGTATCACTGCTTGCTTTTAGTAAGGTTGTCACTCGCGATGAGCTAAAGGTAGACGGACATCCACTAAAAATACTATCCAAAAAGGGAGCCCCTGCTTGGTGGAACGCCGACAAAGTAAAAGACCCTTGGACCATTGGATTTATAGTCTTTATGGTCGTGATGAGCGTGCTAAGCGCGCTTACCCAATATCTAACTTTCTAAGAGGTGCCTATGAGCAAAACCTTTAAATTAAGCGGTATTATGCTATTTAGCGTTATGGGACTGCAAATATCCCGAATGCTTTTTGGCCTTCTTCCGCTTAGTGACAATATATCAGGCTGGATTTTTAGCTTCGTAATGCAATGCGGATTCCTTGGCGTTTTCCCCTATCTTTTGTATAAGGCAAACTTCAAAAACGACGACTTCCTAAAGGATATTAGAGTTAAAAAGAAAATCAGCCCTTGGAGCTATCCTATGGCAATAGTGATAGGCCTACTAACCTACGGCGTAAACGTGGGTGCAAGCGGGGTATGGTATATTATCCTGACAATGCTCGGCTTCACCTATACCCGTGGTGGCGGCGTGCTGTTCACTTCCCCCGAAGTGCTCGTGTTTGAAATCATCACTTCGTGCGTGCTCCCTGCTATCTTTGAAGAAATCACCGACCGCGGTCTACTGCTCGCAACCCTTGACGACGTAAAAAACGATACTCTAAAAGTCATTGCCGTCGGCCTATTCTTTGGCGCTTGCCACCAAAATATGCCACAGCTCGGACCAACCGCAATAGCAGGCGTTATCATCGGCTTTATGGCCATAAAGAGCGGCTCGATACTCCCCGGTATGATAGTCCACTTTATGAACAACTTTATTATTACCATAGGTAGTTACGTCAGCCAAAAGAATATCAATCTTGGCATAATAACGGCAATAGACGAATTCCTATTTAGCAACACGCTTATTGCAATCGGCACGGGTGCCGCTTGCGGTATAGCTCTCATTTTCCTACTACGCGAATTTATGCGCTTAAACCAAAAATATCAAAATAAGGATACTAAAAACGACGTGGAAGATTCCTTAGCAGAGATTTACGGCTATCACACCCACGATGCTAAGGGCTTGCCGATGTACTATACGAGCCTGAGCTCTACTAAGGATAACGCTCCTACCGTTAAGACCAAAAAGAGCGACTACGCTCTACTTATAATTGCGTTCATATCCGCTATGGTGGTTACGATATTTACTTATATTTGGGGGCTACTCAGATGATAAAACTTAATATCGTAGCAGTTGGAAAACTCAAAGAAAAATTTTGGGCCGACGCCATAAAAGAATACGTAAAGCGCATATCAAAGTATGCCGAGCTTACCATAACGGAGTGTCCCGAAGGTAACGACGAAGGCAACGCCGAAAGACTGCAAAGGCAAGAAGAAGCAGGCATACTCAAAAAACTAAAGGGTTACGTGGTACTAATGGCAATAAACGGCGAGATGGTCAGCAGCGAGCAACTTGCCGATTTAATTGAGCGTGAATGCACGCGCGGTAACAGTGAGTTTACCTTCGTTATAGGCGGCTCAAGGGGAGTTAGCGCCGAAGTTAGAAAACGCGCCAACAAACTCTTGAGTTTCGGTAGAGTGACCTATCCGCACCAACTGATGCGCGTTATACTTTCGGAGCAACTCTATCGCGCAACTACGATTATCAACAAAACAAGCTACCATAAATAAAACTTGCTCGCATATTATATCGTATGCGAGTAAAGGATTTTTTAGATAGCTTGAACGAAAATTACACCCCTACCTATATAGGCGAAACCACTCTCGGCACACCTATCCCTATGATTTCAAAGGGCAGTGGCGAAAGCGGTAGAGTGCTACTTATAGGCGCAACGCACGCAAGGGAAAATATAACTGCACCCCTACTCAAAGCGCTTATGGACGAATACCAAGGGGACTATCCCGTAGATTGCGTGCCTATCCTAAACGTGGACGGAGTCACGCTCGTCACAGAAGGGCTAAACGATATTCCACTTAGGGTTCGGGATAGAATGGCGCTCCTTAGGGTAAACGGCGGCTCGACCGACTTTAGCTTGTGGAAAGCCAATATCCGTGCCGTCGACCTAAACGTCAACTGCGATGCTAATTGGGGCGAAGGTAAAGGAAACCTTAGCTACCCTTCTCCAAGCAGCTACGTGGGGCCTTGCCCCTTTAGCGAAGTGGAAAGCTATGCTATAAAGAGACTTATAGACTCTACCCCCTACGCGCTCGTCGTTTGTTATCACTCAAAGGGTGAAGAAGTCTATTACGGTTTTGGCTCAAATCATAAGTATAAGGCGCAAGCACAAAGGGTTGCCAACCGCCTTAAGTACAAACTCAAACGCACGCCTTACTCCACGGGTGGCATAAAGGACTACTTTACCTTGAGTACCGATAGACTTGGCTTGACGGTCGAAGTGGGCAGTGACACTTTGACTCATCCCATCGGCTTGGAGCATTTGGACGAGCTAAAGAAAAGACACTCCGGAATAATCAATCTCTATGCGGAGATAGCAAAGGAATTATGGACAAAATACGATTTATGAGACTTGCAATCAAGGAGGCTCAAAAGGCCGAAACCTACGACGAAGTGCCAATCGGCGCCGTTATCGTCAAGGACGGAAAGGTGATTGCTCGCGCTCATAACAAAAAGGAAACTAAAAATCAAGCTACTCGCCACGCTGAAATCGAAGCTATCGAAAAGGCTACCAAGAAAGTGGGCAACTGGTGGCTTGAGGACTGTGACATATATGTTACCTTAGAGCCTTGTGCAATGTGTGCAGGCGCGCTTATAAACAGCAGACTACGCAATATCTATTTTGGTGCTTACGACAAAAAGGCAGGCTGTTGCGGTAGCTTATACAATCTCCCCGTTGACACTCGCTTCAACCATAGGCTGGGTGTCGAAGGCGGCATATTACAAGAAGAATGTGCAACGCTCCTAACCAACTACTTCAAGAAAAAGAGGAAATAATATGATTATCATGGTCGGTCTTGGCAATCCCGGAAAAGAATATGAAAACACCTTCCACAATATGGGCTTCCGCGCCCTTGATACCCTTGCAGACAAGTTGGGCAAAAGTATCAAGAAGGCAGAATGTCAAGCGCTCACTTGCACCTTTTCACGCAACTCCGAAAAGGTGGTTTTTGCTAAGCCCATAACCTATATGAACCTTAGCGGTCAAGCCGTAAAGAGCTTGCTCGCAAAGTACGGCGCTACCCCCGACGACCTAATCGTAATCTACGACGACATAGATATAGATAGGTTCGCTATCCGCGCAAGAGCATCAGGCTCTGCCGGCACGCATAACGGGATGAAGAGTATCGTCGGTTGCCTTGGCACCGATAAATTCAAGCGCATTAGAGTGGGTATAGGCAGAGATAACGTATTTAACCTTGCCGACTACGTACTATCCCAAGTCAAGAGTGAAGATAACGCCGAGTTCAACCGCATCTTCGACGACGTAGCCACCCACCTTGAAGCATATCTAAAGCACAACGACTTCGAAAAATTGATGCGCGAAATCAATAGGAAATAATTTTATGGATAAACTAAGATACGTTAAGCCTGCAAAAAAATGGATAGATGCGCTCCCCTTAGGTAACGGCAAAACGGGAGTGATGGTTTATGGCGGAGTTAAGTCCGAGCGACTTGCTTTTAATAACTCCACCCTTTGGTCGGGTTACCCCAAGGACCACGACAATCCCGAAAGTTTAAAGTTTCTTGACGAAGTGAGAGAGCTTATTTTTAAGGGCGAAAACCACCTTGCTGACAAGCTCGTAGAAGAAAAACTTGACGGCGCTTATAGTGAGGGCTATCTCCCACTTGGGTATATCGATATTGCATTTAAGGGTGTCAAAACTTTAGGTTACGAGCGAACACTTGATATTTCAAAAGCAATTTTTACTACCAAGCAATTGGGATTTATAAGAGAAGCGTTCTGCAACTATCCAAGCGACGTTTTTGTCTACAAAGCACTTTCCAAAAAGCCTTTTGACCTAACCATTACCACCAAGAGCAAACTCCGTTCCGAAGCTATTTACGACGGCAAAAACGTTATACTCCGTGGACAAGCTCCCGACCACGTAGTGCCCTCCTATGTGGGTGCAGTACCAAACGCCGTGCAATACGACAAGAGCAAGGGTATGGCTTTTTCTCTTTGCGCGTACCCCCTAACCGACGGCGTGCTTAAATGGGGTTCAAGAGGCCTAAGCATAAAGGGTGCAACCACGCTTACCCTATTTGTAACCACCGAAACGGGATTTGTTTCCTACGACCGCTCCCCTATTACTTCCACCGAACAAGTAGTTGAAAAGTGCCTATCAAAACTTAACTCCTTAACCCTTGACTACGACGCGCTCAAAGCCGAACACGTTAAAGATTATACCGAGCTATACGACAGACACTCCCTCTCTTTTGGCGGCAACGCAAATGCTTATACCGATAGTATTTTCTATAAGGCAAAACTTGGTAAAATCACGCCCGAGCTTGTTGAGTTGTTCTTTAATTACGGCAAGTATCTCACCATCGCCGGCTCAAGAAAGGGTGGCCAAGCTCTAAACCTACAAGGCATTTGGAACGACTCCGTCCGTCCACCTTGGTCCAGCAACTACACTACCAATATTAACGCCCAAATGAACTATTGGCCCACTTCGCAAATAGGTCTTAGCGAGTGCCTTATCCCCTATCTCGATATGGTTAACGAGCTTAAAGAGCGCGGTAAGTCGACGGCAAAAGTCAATTACGGCGCAAGCGGTTTTTGCGTAAACCACAACACCGATATTTGGCGCAAGACGGCTCCCGTCCAAGGCAATCCACAATATATGTTTGCTCCCCTATGCGGCGCTTGGCTGACTAACGAAATCTACGAGCACTACTCCTACGGAGATATCCCAAGCTATACCGATAAGATAAAGAATATCCTAAGTGAAAACGTAAAGTTCATCCTTGACTATCTCGTCGAGCACGACGGATTCTTGGTAACTTGCCCATCCGCAAGTCCCGAAAACGCCTTCTCCAAGGACGGCAAAAGATGTTATCTCGACTACGCATCGGCGTTTGAAGTTGGTATCGTAAGACAAAGCCTAAACGATTACTTGGAGCTAATTCCATCGGGTGAGCTAAGTGACAAAGTCAAGGAAGCTCTAACAAAACTATACCCATTCCAAGAAGATATCGACGGCATAGTCGAGTGGTCCAAGTACTACCCAACACCCGAAATGGGTCATAGACACTTTTCTCCCCTATACGCATTCCACCCTGCCCGTCAAATAGGCTACTACTCACATCCCGAACAAAGAGAGTGGGTAAGAAGGCTGATGCATACGCGCATTTATAACGTAAAGCAATATTTCGGCTGGAGCGGCGCTTGGGCGCTTGCTCTTGCAGCAAGGCTGCGCGAAAAGGATACTTGCGCGCTCGTTATATCACGCGTGCTCGGCAAGGCGATATTCAAAAACCTATTCGACATGCACCCACCCCGTCTATTCCAAATCGACGGTAACTTTGGGTTCGTGCACGGCGTAAACGAAATGCTTTGCCAAATCGAAAACGGCGTTGCCGAACTTCTCCCAGCTCTACCCGACTTTTTGTTGTCGGGCGAAGTAAAAGGTCAACGCTTGCGCGGTGGATACGCAGTTGATTTCAAGTGGGAAAACGGACTCGTAACGCACGTAACCGCACACTCCACCAAACCACTTAAAATAAGAGATTTACATCTTGATGAAAATATCACTTTGGTTAATGCCGAAGTTATAAAATAAGGAGTTATTTATGAGAAAAAGAAACGGCGCTTGCCCCATTTGTTACGCACGTACACTCGTAACGCCAAAGGAAAGAAAAATCCCCACCCTTTACAATCAAAAGGTATTCGACAACGGCTTGTGCAAAACGCCACCAATGGGCTGGAACTCTTGGAACGTGTTCAAAGAGAACATTGACGAAAATATGCTTTACGAAATGGCAAAGGCTATGAAAAATAGCGGTCTCGTAGAAGCAGGATACAACTTCTTTAACCTTGACGACTGCTGGGAAGCTAAGGAGCGTAACGTTAAAGGCGAACTCGTAAGCGACCCCATAACCTTCCCGAGTGGCATAAAAGCCCTTGCTAAAAAGGTTAACGAGCTTGGTATGAAGCTTGGTATTTATAGCTGTAACGGACCACTAACTTGCCAACACTTCCCCGGCTCACAAGGTTACGAATACAAAGACGCATACACCTTTGCAAGTTGGGACGTAGAGTATTGGAAGCTCGACTACTGCCACAATCGTCCATACACTAAGTATGCTCCGCTCGTTGCAGGTATTGCCGTAAGTGAAAAGGGAGTCAAGCCCCAAAAGCTATACTCCGTTGAAGAAGGTGACAGATACGGCAGTGCACATATTTTCACTACCAAGTATCCAAAAAAGCGTTGGAACAGTACCCAAAGGTTCAAAAAGCATTGTAGCGGGCTTGATGCAGCCGAAGGCTCTATCGAGTGGAACATCTCCGTTGAAAAGGACGGCGAATACGTGCTCACCGTATTCACCCACGAAGTATACTACGGCTATGAAAAGCTGCTTGGCGTTCAAGTAAACGATGATAAACTCTATCTCATCAAGATACCGGCCGATATTAGACACTGGCAAGAATATATAACTCAAAAGGTTATTTCTCTAAAGGAAGGCAAAAATAAGATTAAGCTCTTTAATCCTATCAACAATAACTCCACTTCCGATATGCTCCAATTCCAATATGCAGGCGAGTGTATCCAACAAGCTACCAAGGATTACGCTGCCGAAAACGGCGTAGAAGAAAAGCCTATCGTATTCTCCATTTGCGAATGGGGTAGTGGCGAGCCGCATTTATGGGGCAAGAGCGCAGGTAACCTATGGCGTACCACGGGCGACATATATCACAATTGGAAATCTGTCAAAAACCTATACGAGCATAACGTCGAGCTATATAAATACGCAGATGCAGGTCACTTCAACGACCCCGATATGTTGGAGGTTGGCGTAGGTAACTTTAGCCATACCGAAAACCTATCTCACTTTGCCCTTTGGTGTATGATGGCTTCCCCATTGCTACTTGGCAACGACGTTCGCATTATGAGTGACGATATCAAGGAAATCATCACCAACCCACGCCTAATCGCTATCGACCAAGACCCACTTGCAAAACAAGCTAAGCGCATAGTTAAAGGCGACGTCGACGTATTGGTACGCCCACTTGACGGCGGCAAGACGGCTATTTGCTACTTCAACAAGACCGATTCCAACAAGAATTATATTTTCAAAGAAAATATATTTGAAAATGAAGAGTATATAGACTATAATAGTAACGGAACCATTCAAAACGCTATCACGGGCGAAAATACCACCAAGGACGAACTCCTAAGCGGCGAAATCAAAGCTCGTAGCGTAAAAGTATTTATAATCTAAAGGAGTAATATAATGAGCGAATGCACACACGATTGTAGCACTTGTGGCTTGAACTGCCCATCTAAGGCACAAGCACAAAAGCCTGTAAACGAGTTTGAAGCGCCTCAAAACTCACTTTCAAACGTAAAAAAGGTTTACGGCATAGTTAGCGGTAAAGGTGGCGTAGGTAAATCTCTCGTAACCAGCACTCTTGCCGTCAATGCAAGAAGAAGGGGCTATGAAACGGCCGTCCTTGACGCAGATATCACCGGTCCATCCATTCCAAAAGCCTTTGGCCTAACCGAAAGCTGTGAAGCTATGGACGAAAATAACATTCTCCCCGTAGTTACCAAGACGGGCATCAAGGTTATGAGCATCAACCTACTTCTCGAAGACGTCACCAGCCCCGTTATTTGGCGTGGTCCCGTTCTTGCAGGTACCGTAAAGCAATTTTGGTCGGACGTAGTATGGTCGGACGTAGACTATATGTTCGTCGATATGCCCCCGGGAACTGGCGACGTACCACTAACCGTCTTCCAAAGCCTACCCCTTGACGGCATTATCATCGTAACAAGCCCCCAAGAACTCGTAGGTATGATAGTTGAAAAGGCTGTTAAGATGGCAAATATGATGAATATACCAATCGTAGGTCTCGTTGAAAATATGAGCTACTTCGTATGCGACAAGTGTGGCGAAAAGCACTATCCCTTTGGCAAGAGCAACCTTGAAGAAATCGCAAAGAAGTACGGCATAAAGAATATCGCAAGGCTCCCTATCAA
>JAFTZC010000051.1 GCA_017461065.1 Clostridia bacterium
GAAGTGAAATAAAGGGTGTTGAGTATTATTACAAGCGGTAGTTGATAAATAACCCTAATGGTTGCTAAAGCAAGCGAGTACATTGTTCCGCAATAGCGTTATTAAACAAAAAACACGCACTTGATATGCGTGTTTTCTGTTTAATGGAGCTAATGACGGGACTTGAACCCGTGACCTCGTCCTTACCAAGGACGCGCTCTACCTGCTGAGCTACATCAGCACTCCAAGCGGTGCTCTTTGAAGCACTTCCTATATTATATTGATAGTTTGCCGACTTGTCAATTATTTTATCTCATTTTGTTTTACAAATTAATTTTTTTGTGCCATAATACAAAAGTACATAAAATAGAGTGAGGTAGCTATGTCTATAATGCTTGATGAATTCCTGTCGGCACCAGAAGTTGTAAGAAACGTTGCAACTGCCAACAAGAAAGTTATAAATGATATTGCCAAGGAATTCAAAGAACGCAATATATCAAATATTGCAACCGTTGCAAGAGGTACCAGCGACAGCGCAGCTACCTATTTTAAGTATATCGTAGAGACTATTGGTGAAATAGTCGTTTCTAAACTAAGCCCATCAGTAACAACCGTATACGGCTCAAAGGTAAATCTCAAAAATAGTATGGTGCTTGCTATTTCTCAAAGCGGTATGTCCACCGATACTATTATGGTAGTGCGCTCTGCTAAGGAAACGGGTGCTCTTACCGTAGCCGTAACCAACAATCCCGAAAGTGAGCTTGCTAAGATTGCCGATTACCACATCGACCTTCACGCAGGCGAGGAGCAAAGCGTTGCCGCAACAAAGACCTATCTTGCCGAAATGGTAAGTATGTTTATGCTTTCAAACGCACTAAGCCCCGTTACTGCTAAGATGAACGTTATGGAACTCCCCGCAATGCTAAAGAACTTTATCGACGTTAAGTCTGGCGAACTAAAGGCTTTTGCGGAAGAAACCAAGGAATTAAATAACTTCATAGTGCTAACCCGTGGTCTTCTCCAAAGCGTTGCAAGCGAACTCAGCCTAAAGATGATGGAAACTTGCTATACGCTTTCTAACGTATTTAGCACTTCGCAATTTATGCACGGCCCCATCTCTATCGTAGAAGAAGGCACCAAGATAGTGCTTCTTGCACCCGACTCGGAGTTTAGAGATGAGTTTATCGCAATGACTACGCGTTTGTCTTTGCTTGGTGCAGACGTAATTGCGTTTACCGATATTCCCGAAGTTGCACGTATGGCTTATAAGTCCTTTGCAATGCCAACGTATAGGGGTATGAATCTTCCCTTCGTGTACGCGCTTGCAACCGAACTATATTGTGCTTACATCGGTGAAGCAAAGGGTATAAACGTGGACAGCCCACGCAACAGAAAGAAGGTTACCATTACCAAATAAAACCCAAAAACACAAACAGAAATGCTCGCAAATTGCGAGCATTTCTGTTTGTTATTGCTGTGCTGAAATATGCCTTAATCTGTATCCTAAGCTACCGATTATGCCTTTAAATAGTAACCTGCGGCTTCGTCTACGATGACGATGACGTTGGGGTGAGATTGTAGTATTGATGCAGGGCACTCGGGGCTCATTTTGCCGTATACCATATCTCTGACCGCTTCGGCTTTGCCTGCGCCTGATGCAAGAAGAATAATTTGCTTTGCGCTCATAATATCCTTTAGTCCCATAGTAACTGCGTGGGTGGGAACCTTATTGATATCGCCGTCGAAAAATCTTGCGTTGTCTTGGCGAGTTTTTTCTTTGAGCTCAACGAGATGGGTTATTGCGTCGAATGGGGTGCCGGGCTCGTTAAAAGCGATGTGGCCGTTTCCGCCGATGCCGAGAATTTGGATGTCAATGGGGTGGCTTGCGATAAATGCAGAGTAGTCCTTGCAAGCTTTTTCGATATCTTCGGCAAGACCGTTTGGTACGTTGGTGTTTGCTTTGTCGATGTCGATGTGGTTGAATAGGTTGTTGTTCATAAAGCTACGATAGCTTTCGGGGTGCTCGACGGGTAGACCTACGTACTCGTCAAGGTTGATAGAAAGCATATTTTTGTAGCTGACTACGCCTGCTTGGTAGTCTTTTATCATTTCTTTATATAGGCCGATGGGGGTGCTGCCGGTAGCGAGTCCCAAGGTTGCGTTTGGGCTGGTGGTTACCACTTCTTTTACGAAAGAATATGCGATTTTGCTCATTTCTTCGTAGGTTTTTGCGTGTTTGAGAACTATCATTTTTTATCTCCTTAGGTAATTATACTGTTGACTTTTGTAGTTTAGCACACTTTAAAACTATTTGCAACACTTGTGTTTCAACGTAAAAATCACATTTTTTGATAAATTGTGGTCAAAACGCCGTCTAAATCAAAATTTATCCTTGACTATATATAATAAGTATGTTAATATACATACGTATATTATATAATAAGTGCGCGCGTGCGCGTATATATTAAGGAGCATTATGTTAGAAATCAGTCACCTTTATAAAAAGTATATGAATAGTGAACGCTTCTCCGTTGAAGACCTTAACCTATCGCTCAAACCCGGCGAAATTTTTGGCTTCCTTGGTCAAAACGGCGCAGGTAAATCAACCACTATTAAGTGCTTGACGGGTATATATCCCTTTAACTCAGGCTCGATTACCATTTGCGGACACGATATTCAAAAGGACCCCATCAACGCTAAACTCAATATGGGTTACGTGCCGGACAATCACTCCGTATACGAAAAGCTCACCGGCAGAGAGTACGTAAACTACACCGCAGATTTGTACAAAGTTTCAAAGCGCGACCGTAACGAAAGGTTTGAAAAATACGTCAACCAATTCAAGCTCAACAAGGCAGTAGATAACCAAATTAAGTCGTATTCTCACGGAATGAAGCAAAAAATTTGTATTATTGCTGCTCTTATTCACAATCCTAAGCTATGGGTATTGGACGAACCTATGATGGGTCTTGACCATCAATCGATGGTAGAAATCCTAAAGAGAATGGACGACCATTGCGCCGATGGCAACACCGTATTCTTCAGCTCGCACAACCTTGACCTCGTTTCAAAGATTTGCGATAGAGTTGCTATCATCAAGGACGGCCGTCTCCAAACGGTAATCGACCTTCATATCAAGGGCAACAAGGAAACGCTTGAAACCACTTTCTGCAAAATCACCGCAACCGAGCAAGACCTCATCAACCAAGAAAGTACTCTTAGCAGAAACATAATCTTGCACGATTAAGTCAAAATCAAGGAAAAACGATATGAATATTAGAACTTTGCTCAGATTAGAGCTAAAAAATAGAATTTCGGGAAATTCCTCAAGCAAGAACTCTTGGCTAAAGTATATCGGCTATCCCATTTTGCTTGCAGCTGCCGTATACGGCATCTATTACGTGGGATGTATGTTCTTTGAGATGTTCGATAAAGCAGGCATTGCATACGAAGCATTGGTAATTCTTTATACCGTATTCTTCCTATTTATGTGCTTTATCGGTACTTCTTCGACGATAAAAGTGCTTTACTACAAGGGCGACAACGAAATCTTGATGAGATATCCCGTATCGGGAACGGAAGTTTTTATTAGCAAAACTTTGTTCTTGATTATCACGCAGTTTGCAATAACTGCCGTTGTTTTGGTGCCGTTTTTGGTTTCATACGGAAAAACAATGGCGTTGGATATGGAATTTTATAAGCTTATACCCGTTTCGGTATTGTTTATGATGTTTATTCCTTTCTTTATTTCAAATATGCTTGCGATACCGATTATGCACCTAACCAATAGAATCCGCAATAAGTTCGGTTTGATTATAATTGGTCTTGCAATTTGCGTTACTCTTATGTTTGCAGCGTATATGTTGCTGTTTGATAAGATGGTAACCTTTATGAACGATACTGAATTCAGCGTTTTCAGTGATGGATTCGTTGCAGTTATCGTAAAAGTTGCCGAGTATCTTATCCCAACCAAGTATTTTGCGGACGTATTGATAGGGCATCAGCTTTATATTGCTTACCCCGTACTCATTGGCTTAACCGGCTTCGGCTTGATAGGTACGATACTCGTTATTGCCAAGCTTTATGCAAAAACGCTTCTAAATAATATAGAAGTTGAAGGCTCTGCCTTCAAACGTAAAACCAAAAACCGTCCTCGCCCCATCTTTATGACCCTCCTTCATAAAGAATTTTTGCAAGTATTCCGTTCGGTAAACTACTCGTTCCAATACTTCGTACTTGCTTGCGCGATGCCCGTTATGGTTTACTTCTGCAACAATATTACACTTCAACTTGGCAAGGACCAAATCGGCGAGCAAATCGCACTCGGTATGACGCTACTCGTTATGCTTATTTTTGCAACGGTTATCACTTCGTTTAGTGCAACTTCCGTTAGCCGTGAAGGTGATAACTTCTACCATACCAAGGTCGCGCCCGTATCCATCGTTAAGCAACTTTTCGTAAAATTCTTTATGTATTTTATCGTTTCCGTGCTTGCAAACGGCATTTGCGTAGGCGTGCTTATCTTCACGAAGCAAGTTGAAGCTATGGTAGGACTTTGGATATTCGTTATAGTTGAGTCTATATCGATTGGGCTTACTCTTTCGTCAATGCGTATGGATATCAAACGTCCTTACTTTAACCTCTCGGGCGAAGGTGAAGTCGTCAATAATAACGCTTCAACCACGCTTAGCGTAGCACTCGGTTTCTTCGTGGCAATAGTCGAAGGCGTTTTGTGTATGTTCCTAAGCTACCTTGCCGCCGATGGATTCGTCGTACCCGGCACCGAGTTCGTTCTCACTCAAAATCTTATGTATATCGTATGTACGGCGTTTGCCGGAATCGTGCTGATAGGCTCAATTTTCAATTATTGTTTCAAGTTAACCAAAACTTACAACAAAATTGCAAAATAGCATACCCAAAATATATCTTTAGGGCTACCGGCGAAATGAGTTTCGCCACAAAAATATGATAAGGAATAATAAAAATTACCAATGAAAAAGTTTCTCATAGGCGTCATCTTCTTAATACCGATTGTCGTAGTAATAGCCTTGTCGGCGACGGGGGCTATTATAAGCCTTACTACGCCCGTAAATCCATCGGATATGGTTATTAAGAACAGCGACAACGAAGAAATTGACCGTAATGCTATAATAAAAATCGACTCAAGGAATTTCGACGAGTTCATTATTATCGATGTGCTACCTGCCATCACGCAAGATAAGGCTATCACTTACGAAAGAGTGGATGAGGCAGGTAATGGCGAAATCGAACTTGAGCAAATAGGCGATAGCAATCGCTACTCGATTATACCCAAAAAGATTGGCGTAACCAAGCTTGAAATTCGTGCAAAAGCCAACGTTAACGTTTATAGAGAAGTTACCTTCTACGTATCGTCGGACAGCATCGAGACTATGACAATTTACGACCAAAACGGCTTGGACGTAGGCGAACATCGTCAAATGAGTGCTACCGAAAGACTTTACGTTGATATCAACCCCTTTGACGCTGTGCGTAACAACGATATCCATTGGACGTCTTCCAATACGTCCGTTGCAAAGGTTTCTCCAAATGGCACGGTAACCGTAACGGGTAGGGGGCTTGCGCGTATCAAGGTTACGGCAGTAGACAAAGACGGCAATACCGTAAGCGATTACGTTGACGTTGATACCGCTGACGCAGTAGTTACTAAAACCAAAGTCTACGTAGAGAATGCAGTAGATAGTGATTGGGTTATGGCAAACTGTGTACTTGACTTAGAAGCAACCATAAACGACCTTGGCGACGGCAGTTTCGAAGTTGTATCGGACAATGGTGTATACACCATTGAAACCATAGTTGCGGATGAAAACGATTGGGCATTAGTAGACCTACCATCCGTTATGTATTTGCGTAACGGCGGATACGTACCGCTTGTAATCAAGCTTTTGGCGGACGAAGCAATCGAAGATTACGAAATTTCATTTAGTGATGCTTCGATTTTGGAGTATGAAAAGGAAACGGGACTGATTTTACCTTTGGCCCCCGGCACCGCAACCGTTAACGTAACCTATAACGGCGAAACCAAGTCGCACGAAGTGGTCGTTAGGGACAATCCCTTGGCGTTCGAGCTTGAGCTTGGTACCGCAGACCAAAAGTTAGGCATTCAGCTTGATAGAACCTATGGTCTATATTGGCTTGACGAAAACTACAACCTTACCACGCAATATAGGTTTGGCTTGGCAAACAAGGATAACACCTTCGACGTTGCTTGGAGCGTAAACGACTCCAATTTTGCAGATATCACGAGAGTAGGTGAAGGTCAAGATATAATAATCAACTTCAAGGAAGCAGCACAAGGACAAAACGTAGTTATAACCGCTACCCTTAAAATCAACGAGCTCGTCCAACAACGCGTAAAGCGTAGCTTTACATTTAAGATTAGGGAGCAAAAGAACTCCATCAACGTATATACTTTCGAGCAAGCTAAGTGGATACGCGACTTCCACTTCTACAACATCGTGCTTCAATCCGATATCGTTGCGCCCGAGCGTATCGAAGATTTGTCTGCAAGCGTATACGGCAACGGTTTCAAGTGGGACGGCACCAATATCCCCGAAACCGATATGGATTTTGAAGACGGCGCTATCGAGTACGATTACGAAGACTTTATTGGTGCCTCTCGCGATGGTAGATATCAGCCTAATTATGATTTGTTCGTAGCCGAAGGCAACGATAAGATAGTATTTGAAGATATGATGATGTTCAATGCTAATAGCATTGAAGAAGCTGATAACCGTGGCTCGGGCATAAAGAGTGAAGCACTATGGCACGAAACGAGAGATTGCTTCAAGGATTACCCCGAAAAGGAAATCCCCGTATATTTCCGTTATTTACAAATATACAATACGCATAGGGGTATTCAAATCGGTTACCACTACGACGTGACGATTGAGGGTTGTATTTTGGGCGATAACGCCGAAGATTGCGTATTTGCCTACTATTACAACGAAAAATCAAAGCGTAGTAAGGAAGACAACAAGCTAACCTTCCGCAACAACGTATTTAAGATTAGCTCAGGACCAAGCGTTATGGTTGCAAGCGTACCGATTGACTTTGACATCGACTCCAATTCCAACTCGGCACCTGCGCTCAAATTCGAAGGTTTCAACGATATCTACAATTGGAAGACTAAGGACGAATTCGTGCAAAGTGTAGTAGACCTAATCGGCGGATACGTAGGAATGTTTGCAAGCGGCTCGCTCAAAGACGCAATAGACAGCTTGTTGATGCCTATCCTTGATAAAGTAATACTTGACATCTCCAACGGAGATGCCATCCAAGATCTATACTATAATTACGCAGGCGAAAAATACGTTTCGTTCGGTGTATTGGGTCTTGGTGCTTTGTTTAAGTTTGATAGTAGCAAAGTAACCGTCGAGTCCGACAACTTGATGCTAACCGACCTTCCGTTTACCGATAGCCAAGGCAAGCCGGTAGGTAGGATGGCAGGGCTTGAGAGCCTAATCAAGACACTTGCACCCGAAGTTGGTATGCCCAATGCAACCACCTTGTGCAATCCGTCTGCGATAGTATGTACCAACTTCAGTCAAGGCGACCCCGACATCAAGCCGGGTGACCCCATACCTAACAGCATAGAGTTATACGAAAAACTAAGGGGAAATTAGTGAGGAATAACTTTAGAGAAGGTAAAGAATGAAAAAATTTCTTGTAGGAGTTATATTTTTGATACCAATCGTGGTAGTTATAGCGCTATCAGCAACGGGCGCTATAATATCGCTTACCACGCCCGTAAATCCGAGCGAATTGGTAATCAAGGATAGCGATAACGTTGAGCTTGACAAAAACGCTATCGTCAAAGTGGACTCCCGAAATTACGATGAATTTATAATCATAGAAGTGCTTCCTTCTATTACGCAAGATAAAGCGATAACCTACGAGCGCGTTGAAGAAGCTGGGGAAGGCGAAGTTATCCTTGAGCAAATAGGGGATACAAATCGTTATTCAATAACTCCCGTTAAAATCGGCGTAACAAAGCTCGAAATTCGTGCAAAAGCCAATATAAACGTTTATAAAGAAGTTACCTTCTACGTCACGAGTGACTCCATTGAAACCATAAATATATATGACGAAAAGGGCTTAGACGTAGGTGAGCATCGCAACGTTTATCACGGCGAAAAGTATTACGTTGACCTTAACCCCGTTGAAGCGCTACGTAACAACGATATCCAATGGTCGTCGTCAAACACGTCCGTTGCCGAAATTAGTGCAAACGGCGAGCTTAAGGTAGTCGGCAAGGGCCTTACGAGAATAAAAGTCAACGCAGTCGACAAAGACGGCAACACCATAAGCGACTACGTTGATATCGATACGTCGGGCGCAATGGTATCGTCAAAGACGATATATACTTCGGAGAGCGAGCTAAGTATCGATTGGATAAAACAAAACCACACACTCGATAGTGAAGTCGAAGTATCGAGCGTTCAAGAAAATATCTACCTATTCCAAAAGGGTGAGCAGGCAGTTGAAGTCGAGTTTGTAAATGCTTCAAGCGACGGCTGGGGCTTTTTGGAACTTGCAAACGTGATGTATACGCGTAACGGCGGATACTATCCCATTGTTGGAAGATTGGTTAGTGGCGAAGTCTTAGAAGATGCAACCATAGAAGTTTCCAATAGCGAAATATTGGAATTAGAGCCCGTTACGGGTATGCTCGTCCCTGTTAAGGCGGGCAGCGTAATGGTTAAAGCAACTTACGACGGCGTTAGCGTTGAAAAGGAGGTCGTCGTTAGAGAAAACCCCATTGCGTTTGAGTTGGAACTTGGCTCAGCTGACCAAAAACTCGGCATTCAGTTAGCGCGCACGTGGGGTCAATACTTCCTTGACGAAAACGGCAACCTAACCGATACCTTTATTTTTGGACTTGCCGATAAGAGCAACGCCTTTGACGTAGAGTGGTCGCTTTCCAATTTCGAATACGCCACCTTTACAAAAGTTGAAAACGGCCAAGATATCGCGTTAAAGTTCCTTGACGGCGTAAGGGGTAACTCCGTAACGCTGACGGCAACGCTCAAAGTAAACAACCTGCTTCAAGAGCGTGTAAAGCGTAGCTTTACTTTTAACATCAAAGAGAAGAACGCCGTCAACGTCTATAGCTGGGACGAGTTTGATAGGGTGGTAAACATAAAGAGACACGATATCGTGCTTCAAGCAGACGTTTATCCCGACCATACCGTAGGTTTGGGTTGCAGTCTTTATGGTAACGGTTTCAAGGTGGACGCAACCAACTTCCCAATTGTTGAAAACACTTGGCGTACCTACGTTATAGATACTACTTGGGACGGCAATGGCCACTACGAGTGGAAGGAAACGGGTAGTGGCAAAACCATAGTTGAAGACGTAAACTTCATCGGATCACCTGCGTATAAAGACACCGACCACGTGCTTGAAGCATTTGCATTTAACTGGAGTTTCTGCCCGGTTGAAGTTAAGTATTGTCAAATTAGTGGATTTTCCGATGGAATTTACGTTCATAACGTACAAAATATACTCATAGAAGGGTGTATTATAGGTGATAACTTTAATACGGGCGTATCCTTAGGATACGAACCGGGTAGAGCCCAGCGTTGTACCGTAACTTTGCGTAACAATATTTTTAAGCAAACTGGTACGGCGGCGGTACAACTTGCAACCAGCTGGTTCCACGAGAATGCTATGGATAAAGTCTTCTCGATGGATATCAACATCGAAGGCTTTATGGACGTCTATAACTGGAAACAACGCTCTGAGTTTAAGGATATATTCTCTAGCTCTCTTCTTGGCATGGTTGGCACTGATATAGTATCAGGCTCTCTTAGAGATATGCTTGTTGATGCTGTTGCAAAAATCGTCAATTCATTCATAAACGAGCCTGAATACGACCATATTTTCTATAAATATGGGGGCAAAGAGTATGCAAGCTTTGCCTTTGTAGGCATGGGGCTGACGGCTATAGCAGACCCTAATATTATCAATACCGAAAATGCAAACGATAATCTACAAAAGTACGTAGTTCCACTTGAAGACGCCAGTGGCACACCCGTAGGTCAACTTGCATCTATATCTTCGCTCGTTAATATGGTAGTTAAGCCAACTAAGCCTATGCATATCACCAACTCGTGCTTCTTGGTATGCGCCGACTTTGAAAACGGCGAGCCCGAAATTAAGCCTGGTGACCCCGTACCAAACTCAAAAGAGCTTTACGCTAAGCTCACGAGCGCTATAAATTCCTAAAATATCAATATTGACAACGATAAATCGTTGTGCAATAATTATATTATTAGAACCATAAAAAGAAGGAGATTCATTATGGCACAACCAGCAACCCCCGGATGCTTAAAAGGCTGTATTATTGGACCTATCATTACGATAATCGCAGTTATTTTAATTATCGTAATCGCAGCAGTCGTAGTAGTAAACTTGACGCCCGACCAATTGGGCATTGCAGACCTTGAACTTTTCGAAGGCGAAACGCTACGTACTTTAGGACTTGCTGACGTAAAAATCAAGGACGTATTCTCGTTTATCGATACGCTGATGAATCCAAATGAAGAAGATATCGTCCAAAACCCAGTCGATAACGAAGTGGAAAAGGGCAAGGCAGACGCCGCTATCGAAGATAGTAGCGTAGCTAAAAAGGATGACGGCACTATCGATTACTCGTCAATCGTAACCGACAAGATTATCTATCCTACCACCCAAGAAATCACTTATAGCGATACTACCCTTGCTTACATATTCAACCAAATGGTAAGTGACGGCGCCGAGTCAAGTGACGAAGCAATCAAGTTCCTACAAGACCTTGACGCTAAGATTAACGAAGTTACCATCGCAAAAGACGGCGATAATTGGTCACTCCGTATCGTTGCAAGCATTGAAACCACCGCTATTGCAGGTGATATCAACGCAACTCTCGACGAGATGGGCGTAGGCGGACTCTTCACTTTGCCCGAAAAGGTTTACGCAGTAAGCTACTCAACCCTTTCACTTGGCGCTGAAGGCTTGGAAACCGAGTCCGTATCCCTAAAGATTAACGATAGCGATAACCCAATGTCAAAGGCAATTATGAAGGTTCTCGCTAAAAAGGCAAACGAAACTGCCGAGCAAGAAGGTCAAGAAGTTGACACTTCCGAAAACGCAGTTAACGACGAAATCGGCAATGCATTCGTTAGCGTAGTTACCAATCTTGGTAAGCCTATTGCAATCCAAGAGCACGCTATCGTAGTGGAAACTTATACTGAATAATGAAAAAAATCGGATTATTAGTTGCAATGGAAAAGGAAGCCCGCGATATAATTGCAGGGCTTCAATCCATTTATAGAGAGGAGTACAAAGGCAAAAACTTTACCATAGGTAAATGTGGTGGTAACGAGGTCGTGCTTGCACTTGCAGGTGTCGGCAAGGTTAACGCTGCTTACGCTACTACCATTATGGTGGAAAAATATGGCGTAGACGTCGTAATCAACACCGGTATAGCAGGGGGAGTGGGCAAGCTCAAGCCACTAAGCGCGCTTGCCGTATCAAGGGTATGTCAGCACGACAGCGACACGACTGCACTCGGCGACCCCATTGGGCTTATCAGCGGGCTAAATAAGGTGTATTTTGATGCCGACAAGGAAATAGTGGATCTGATAGCAAAAAACGCGGATAACGCCGCTGTAGGTTGCGTAGCAACGGGAGATACCTTCGTTGCCGATTCCTGTAAAGCTAAGAATATAGCCGAAACTTTCGGCGCGGTTGCTTGCGATATGGAGTGTGGTGCGGTTGCACAAGTATGTTACGTTGCAGGCGTAAGGTTTGGAGCGCTAAAGGTAATTAGCGACTCGGCGGAGGACGGAGCCGAAATGAGCTACGTCGAGCTTGCCGATAGGGCCTGCCAAATCAATTCAAGCACACTTCTCAAAGCAATATCACAACTATAAATTAGCGCCGTAGGGCGCTTTTTTAATGCACCGCGATTGAGCTAAACGCATATAATAAGCCGTGGAGATTTTATGTTAAAATTTGGCACGGACGGAATTAGAGCACGCGGCGATTTATTCGACGACCAATTTTTAGGTCGATTTGCAAAAGCAATTCAAAAAATATACGGCACCATAACTCTCATCATAGCGCGAGATACAAGGGTTAGCGGAGAGCCTATCGAAAGGGGGCTTTCAAAGCATTTTAAAGCGCTTGGTATGGGAGTGCGCCTTGCGGGAGTGATACCTACGCCCACACTTGCTTTTTTAACAAAAAGCAGTGGGTGCGATTTGGGTATAATGATTTCTGCAAGCCACAATCCGCCCGAATATAACGGACTCAAGCTGTTTTCGGGGCAAGGAGCCAAGATTTCTTTGGCTGACGAAAAAGAGATTGAGCACGCGTTAAACGAAGATTTAAAGGGTTCCTATGGCGTTGAAGGGTGGGTTGAGTCGATGAGCACCGACAGCTACGTAGGTTATCTTCAAGGGATATTCGGCAATAGGCTTAAAGGACTAAAAGTGGCGGTTGACACCTGTTACGGTTCGACTTTTAGCGTGGTACCTGCGGTGTTCGGCGAATTGGGAGCACAATTAAGCGGCATAAACTTAGACCCCGACGGCAGTAAAATCAACGTGGAATGCGGCGCCACTCACGTAGAGCAACTGCTCGAGTATTGCAAGGAGAGCGAGTGCGACGTGGCTTTTGCATACGACGGCGACGGAGACAGAGTTATTGCCATCATAGATGGCAAAGTGCTGACGGGTGACGACGTTATATACCTTATAGCAAGGTATTTTAAGCTCAAAGGAATGCTCAAAAGCAAAACGGTGGTAGGCACCATTATGAGCAACGTAGGCTTAGAGCGCGCGCTTGAGGACAAGGGCATAGCTTTTTTAAGGGCGGACGTAGGCGATAAGTACGTATATGAAGAAATGGTAAAGAGCGGCGCTCAAATCGGTGGGGAAGACAGCGGACACGTAATCTTAAAAGATTACGCGGAAACGGGGGACGGACTTTTGACTTCGCTGTTTATTGCTTGTATTCAAAAGGAAATAGGCGTAAGCAACCTATTGGATATGGCTAAATACCCCGTCAAGGAAGATAGTTTGTCGCTTTCTCCTGAGCAAAGGGAAAGGTTTGTTAATACCCCTAAAATTGGTGCTTTTATCGAAGAAATCTCTCTTAAATGCGGCGTAAGAGTGGTCGTTAGGCCGTCCGGAACCGAGCCCAAGCTTCGCATTATGGTTGAAGGTGAAACCTACGAAAAGGCCAAAGAAAGCGCACTCAAAATCAAAGACTATCTAAGTGCGGAATTATCCAATAATGTAGGATTAGAGAGCACCAAAGAAGCATTAAAAGGGAGCCAAAACACAAGTTACGAGAAAGAAGATTACTCAAAATTCACAAACAACGGAGTAGTAATAATCGACGCCAACACTACCTTTATAGCAAGGGGCGTTAAGATTGGGCGCGGTACTACTATATATCCTTTCAATTATATTGCCGGTGATACGGTGATAGGGCAAGGGGTAAACGTGTTTTCTTACTGTGACCTAACCGATACTGTGATTGGCGACGGGGTGGATATTCGTTCCACGTATAGTTTGCAAGCCACTATCGGCGAGCGCTCTACGGTGGGGCCCTTTGCCACCCTTAGGAAGGGTGCCACTATTGGCAAGGGGTGTAGGATAGGCGACTACGTGGAAGTCAAGAACTCCGTGTTGGGTGACGGCGTAAAGGCTTCGCACTTGACGTACGTAGGCGACGCGGACGTAGGTGCGCGCACCAACGTAGGGTGTGGCACGGTGTTTGCCAACTACAACGGAAAGCTGAAGCGTAGGACGGAAGTAGGGGAGGGCGTTTTTATAGGTTGCAACACCAATCTGATTGCTCCTTTGAAGATAGGGGACGGCAGTTATATTGCAGGTGGGTCTACCATAACCGAAGATATTCCGAGCGGCAAGTTTAGCATCGCCCGACCGATACAAAAGACTATGGATAAACGCTAAAGGGAGCAAATTCGACGCTCACGCACCCGTGAGCACGCTCCCCTGCAATAAAATTTTAGTAAAATAGCGCGTACGGTGCTTGCGTGCGCGCTTTTTATTATATATAATAATGCCATATCGACCTAACTCCATGGAGACCGGATTATGGCTAAATTAAGAGTAACTGGAAAGCGTTTTTCCATAAATGGAATGTTTGGCATCACTATGATTGCCATTGCAGTCGTTGCCGTTGTGGCTGTTGTCGTTGCGGCAATCGTTCTACCCACACTTGCAGAAGTAACTGATTACGAGGCGCCCGAGGTTGTCGCTATCGTTGCGCCCGACGACGGATTGATATCCGTAGGCGCCGATTTGTCACAAGTATTCGTAACCGTCAAGTATTCTGACGGCTCCACTAATCAAGTTGCACTTTCTGAACTTGTCGTCACCGGTCTCGACACAAGTACCGAAGGTGTAGTTGACGGAGTTGTACTCGATTACGGCGGTTTCAAACAAACCATTTCGTTTAACGTAGTTCCCACCGAACTCAACGTCGAATACATAGCTTCTACCGGCGGTAGAATTGACGGCGAAACCATCCAAAGCATCACGGCAGGGGCGGATGCAACGCGCGTTGAAGCTATCCCCGACGAAGGATACTATTTTGCAGGTTGGTCGGACGGCGACATCAACGCAAGTCGTCTTGATACTCAGGTCTCCAAGAGTATGCGCCTTATCGCGGTATTTGAAAAATTGCGTTACACCGTAGTTTTCTACTATCCAGATGGCACCACGGCAAGAGAAGAAGTCGTATCTTACAACGAGTCTCCAATGCGTGTACCACGCGCTGACGAAAAGAATATGGAGCTATACGGCTATCGTTTCGTTGGCTGGGACACCGACTTTACCCATATTACCAAGGATACAAATATTTATCCTATTTTCGAAAAATACGCAGCAGATTTCCATCTTGAATACACCACCGACAAGAGCGGCCGTCCACTTGGTACGTCCGACGCACTTTCATACTATGAATTCGATGAGCTTGCAACCGTCCGTGTTAACGCTAACGCCGACAGAAAGTTTATCGGTTGGTCGGTTTTCGACGTAAATACTCAAACTTGGATTTCTCTTGACCCCGTTATGGCCGAAGGTCGTCTTATCCACGTAGGCGTAGACCACTCTATCGAGTTTATTTCTACGCGCACGGGCACGACGGAAGAATTCGTTTTGAGCTTTACTCCCGATTCCGAAGTAGAAGAAATCTTGGTTAAGGCACACTTTGTTTATCTCGAAAGTGAAATCTCGTTTACGTCTATGAATAACAAGGCTCACGAGAGCTTCCTTATCGACTACGACACCCCCATCGGCGAAAAGTTCGACGTAGAAGACCTAACTTACCTTGATATGCTCGGCTACGAGTTCAAGGGCTGGTACGTAAAGGGCGGCGAAGTCAAGGCTGACGGCACTCCCGTACTCGTAAACAACCAAACCACTTTCAGCCAACCCACCGAGCTTATCGCATATTGGGAAAAGGAAATTTTTGCAGCCGTATTCCTAAAGGGTGAAAACGAGGACGCCGCATTCCTAAGCCCCGATAATATTTTCGAAAGCACTTATAACGGCAAGCTCGTTACCGCTTACTATCAAGATACTCTTGCAGGTGCGCTTAGCGGATCATTCCCCGAAAAGGTTCCCACCAAGCCAAATTACACCTTTAAGGGCTGGTATCTTGCAGACGCAGATAGACTTCCCACTTCCACCGTTATTGATAAGACCTTCAAGCTCGAAAACTATATGACAATCGTTGACGTCAAAGACGAATACGGCAACGTCAAGGCAAGCTATCCTGCAATCTTCGTAGTACCCGTATTTGAAGTCAACACCAAGACCTTGACTATCAACGTACAAGGCTCGGGCTCTATCAACGCTCTCGTTTACGATGAGACTTACGGCGTATTTACCGAAAAGAGTATCTCCGGTAAGGTTGAAATGCCCGTAAACCAAAAATATATGATTCGTGTTCGTCCAAGCGCAGGCTACTCGCTAAGCGCGGTTAACGTTAACGGCGTTATCAACTCTGGCGACAACCTTGCAGGTGCTCAAGGCTACTACGATTTGACTATCGCAGGCTCCGACCTAAGCCCAATCGACGTAGATTACGATATTATCGCCACCTTCAAGCTCACCGAGTATGAAATTTCCGTAACCAACGGCTCCAACGGCGTAGTCAGCGGCGAAATTTCGTATAACGTATTAGGCAAGGACGAAAGCTTCAGAGAGCACAGCAACGATAAGACCATAAGCTTCCCCGTCAACTACGGCTCGGGCGTTAGCGTTGAAATCGCGACCAAGCAAACCGACGATACTTCCGATGCAAGCTCAAGCTACGGCTATTATATCTCGGCTATCAAGCTCAACGGCGAAACCATCGCAGTACCTGCCGAAGCAGTATACTTTAATTTGATTATTGAAGACGTAACCCGTGATAATAGGGTAGAAATCCAATATCTCGAATTCACCTACGTCGTAACTCTCCCCGAAGACAGCGCGTACGGCTCAATGATTTCCGAGTCCACCCTAACTTCATTCAAGAAGGGCGACGAAAACCCGTTCGCAGTCAAAGCAAACGACGGATACTATATCAAGAGAGTTACCGCTAACGGAACCATAATCGACCCGTATATTTCAGCTAAGGGTTATACAATCAACAGCTTGCTCGTCAACGGCGAAGCACCCACTCCCGGTGCAAACGATTACAGAGTAACCGAGATGCGTCTATCTATCGACAGCATCGAGCAAAACGTAGTGTTTGAAGTTGAGTACGCAGAGCTTTACTACAACGTAACCACTTCTTATGAAGGTGTCGGTTCGGTAACAACTCCGTTTACCGTTTCATACGGCGCTCCATTCCACGTTAACGCAGTAACTTCCAGCGGATACTACGTACACTCCGTAGTGGTTAACGGCGTTGAAAATACCTTCGACGACGTCCAAACAGCACGTGAATATACCGTAAACAGCACCAAGAGAGATTACGACGTCAAGTTTATCTTCAAGAGAACCGTTTACTTCGTCCGTTTCGTAGACGCCGACGGCAATTCGAGCGTAACTTACGACGAGCAAACCATCAATATCGCAAGCAGTGAAGGTTATACCTTCAACGGCATCGAACACGCTTCAACCGCCGACTTCGAAGTTAAAGCAAAGGAAGGCTACTATATCAATAGCATTACCGTAACTTCCAACAAGGGCGATAGCTATGACGAAATCGTCAACTACTCTGCAAAGTCACACGTTGTAACTCTTGCTTCCATTAACGCAAGCTACTCGGTTGAAATCGTATGTGCTTCTATCGCACTCGATTACGATATTCACTTTATCAACAAAGCAAACAATAGGGTTGTTATCAATAACTCGACCGTAAACAACACCGAGTCCACCTTAAACGCAACTTATTCTTCATCCATTGCCTATGGCAACGACCTAACGGTTAATATCACGCTTACAAGCGGATATTCTTTGAATATCGACAAGATAGTAGTAAGCAACAAGGATGCAAGAGATAGTTATTACTATCTACCGCTTTCGGGCGAGTACAACCAAGCTGAAACCAACGGCTTCTATGCACTAATCGCAGGTGGTAGCCAAGCATCGTCCGTAACCTATCTAAACGTTTACGACGTCAATACCGCAATCGATATTTACGTAACCTTCGACAAAAAGACAACCGAAAGCAGCACCAACCTTTTGACCTATAACTCATACGGCAACGGCGCTCTAACGGCAGTTGACGGCAACGGTGCTTCAATAGCAAGCGGCAGCTCTATTGCCGACGGACTCAAGGTAATTTTGGAAGCAACTCCCGCTCAAGGCAACGTTCTTGAAGCTTTGGTAGTAGACGGCAAAGAAGTCAGCGTAGACAACAACAAGTACAGCTATATCGTAAACGCAGATAGCTATGCATATGCAGTATTTAGCGAAACCAAATATCCTATCACTATCGTAAGCGGCGTTGAAAACGGCGTAGTCGCAACCGATAAGTCTTTGGTTGAAGCAGGTACTTCGTTTAACGTTAAGCTCACTCCCGTTGAAGGCTACTACGCATCCACCTTCATCATTACCGTTGATGGACAAAGCAAGCCTATTCAACCTTTGAACGGCGCACAATTCGACGGATACAAGAACGGCGGAATGATTGAATACACTATGCCTGCCGAATACGTAACGGGTAGCATTACCATAAGCGCAAGCTTTGCACCTATCCAATACGAACTCACCTATACTCATAACGAATTCGGCGTTCTTGGCGGAGTAGGCGATATGGGCGCACTCACCGTTTACTACGGCGACACCAAGGAAGTAGAGCTAAGTGCACGTAGCGGTTACTATATTAGCGAAATCGTCTTGAACGGCGAATCTATTTCTACCCAAACGCTAATCGGCACGCCCGTTGTAACGGGTGAATACACCTTAGGTGTATTGCAAGTATATATCACCAAAGATACCACCTTGGACGTAACCTTCTCACCAATGGTTTACTCTATCACCGTCAACGAATCTCTCGGCGGCGTAACGCTCGTTAGAAAGGATGGCAGTGCTTACGTAAACGCAAAGGACATCAAGCTTAGCGAAGGCGACAACGTAGCCATCAAGATGAGCGCTCAAACGGGCTATCATATCCAAGAGCTACGCGTAAACGGTGTAGTTGATAACGGCTGGAAGGTAGAAAACGTTTCCGCTAACGACCTAACCGAAATCTATTACGATCTCGGCGTAGTTACCGGCAATATCTCGCTAAGAGTCGTTTATGCAATCAACGAGTATCAAATCCAAGTAAACGTATCCAACCAAAGCCCCAACTTCAGCGCGGTTGACGTAGATAGCAACACCTACGGCGTAGTATCTATCACGGGCTATCAAGCCGACGCCAACGGACTATATACGGGATTTACCCACGGCAGCAACGTTAAGTTCGTAGTAACGCCCAGAACAGGTAGGGGATATTACATTGCAAGATTTGAAATTCAATACTACAACGCAGACGGCGAGCTAATCAGCAACAATATCAACACCTTAGACGATAGGGGCGGCTCTTATATCCTATATGGTATTTCAAGCGATATCCAAGCCGTTAACGTTGAGTTTAGAAGAAGAATGTTCTCTTACGTCGGACTAAAGACCGTCGACGACCAAGGCTCCAATTGGGAATGTGAAGGAGATATCGTTGCAACCTTCACCAATCCCTACGCTCAATATCCCGTCGTAGTAGTTGACGGAATGTACGAATACGGTCTCAACTACGCTATTTCCGTAAAACCCGGCGTAGGTTACAGCCGTACGTCATTCACCGTAAACGGCGAAGATAGACTAAGCTCTGTAAGAAACAACAACTTCATCGGTACCTTGACGGGCGAGATGAACGTTCAAGTAGTATATACTATCGATAAGTTTGACGTCGAAATGAACGCAGACACAGGCGGCAATTATTATATCTACGATATCGACGACACTCTACTATGGGCCCCCGGCATCGAAATCGTCGATGGCGGCGATATCGTAGACGGCGAGCTCAAGACCTATGCAGAACGCGCAGTTGCAACCGGTATGGTTTGGGCAAGTGAAGATGGCATCGAAGTAACTTACGGCACGGAAATCATCTTCGTAGCAGCACCTGCAAGCGAATCGGGCTACAGAGTAAGCAACTTCTTCGTTAATAGACAAGCACGCGCTATCGTAGACGAAGACGCCGTAATGCGCGAAAGGGAAGTAATCGTTTCACACACCTTATGCGAAATCAACTTTACTATCCACACTTATACGATAGAAGTCAACACCTTTGAAGGCGGTGTTGCAACGCTAAGCACTTCTCTCGTTGAGTGGAACGAGAGTGTAACCCTAAGACTCGTAATTAATCGTGGTTACGTAATGAAGAACGTACTCCTAAACGGCCAAGATAGCGATATGACCAGCACTCTTGAGTTTGGCGGTACGCACACTCTCGAGCATATCACGAGCAATTATATCATCGAAGTAGTTCTTGCCAACAAGGCCTACGACGTTACCTTCCAAGGCGACTACAACGCAGAATACGTTCAAAGCTTAGGTAACGGCGCAACGGTTACCGCAATCAGCGGCGTTATCCTAAACCAAGGCTCCGTTCTCAAGCAAGAAAAGAGCTATTACACCACCGACGATCCCAAGACCATCGACCAAGACGGCAAGGTATTTATCCCCGACCCAAGCGACGAGACGGGCACTAAGTTCATTAGCCCTGCAGTATTTGCAGACAAGCTAACCATCGTCCTTACCGCTCCCGTAGGTTACAAGATATCCGCAGTTACCATTACTATGGATAACGACGGCGGCGTAGTATCCAACTTGGTACTATCCGAAAGTGGTCTTGACGCAGGTGACGGCTCGGGTACGCGCACCTTTACCATTCCAAGTATGACGGGTAACGTTAAGGTTAGCGTAGAATACGTTATCAAGACCTATACCGTAGAGTACGTACAACGTCCGGGCGGCAGATACGAATCGACGGGCACTACGCTCGTAAGCCACCACGAGTTGTTCGAAGTCAATATGATTTCCGACGACGGCTACTATCTTGCAAGCCTTGATATCAACGGCAGAATCATCCCCACCGTAGTAAGCGGTAGGTCGGATATGCATTACACCTACACAACCGATACCATAGGTGCTAACCAAGAAAACGTCTCCCTTGAGATCAACGACGAATTGGTCAACGGAGCCGAGAAGATTACCATTCTACCAACCTATGAAAAGCAAAGATTTAGCGTAATCTTCTTCATTAACAACCTACAAATCACCAACCTATATCAAGATTCTACTCTTGGTGTATCTCTTGAAAATAACGAGATTATCTTTGACGCGGTTACCCCAACGCTAATTCACCACGAATTGCAAGAAGGATACTCAATCACGTCAGTTACCTTCTATAACCTACCTTATAACGATAATGGTAAGTCAACCTATACCTTCCTAAGAGCAGGACTACGTGATCACAACGTATTTACCGCCAAGGGAGAAAGTCTTGCAGTCACCCTTGACGCTGATATTCTCGGTATGATGGACTTCCACTCCACCAACAAGAATACTATCCGTATTTATTACGAAACAGCCAAGGACGTACACACTTCTGTAGGTAGTATGTATTTGGTAGAGGGCGTTGACTCCGCTAACGTTGGCAAGAAGGTAGCTGCAAACGAAGTACCAAAGCTCAACAACAGAGCTTCGTTCACTTTGTCAGCTTCATTTAGCGACTTCAAGAGCTCCGTTGAACACGAGTATAACACCGAAGCTACCTATACCGTAAAGATTGACGCTAACGCAATCAACAAGTATTCCTTCCAAGGTTACCAAGAAAAGATTGACGGCGAATGGCAATATGTAGTAAACGGCGTAAACGGCATAACGCTACAATCAGCCGGACAAATCTTGCGTTACACGATGACGTCCAACCGTGAATTTAGGGCAGTGTTCTTCCGCACTTACGAAGTAACCGTTCAAATTCACCCCGAATACAAGTATACGGAAGGCTCGTTTGCAACCAACGACCCGTCGAGAATGAAGTATCGTCAATACGCAAGCCTAACCGCAGTTGCAACCTATTCTACTAAGGGCGACGGCGTAATTTTACCAAACGTTGCTTCAACGAGAGAAACGCTCACCGATACTGACGGCGTAGAAGATGCAAGCTACACCTATAGAATAATAAGCGGTGCAACCTTGATGCTCAGCGGTATGGATAACGTATCCGTAAACGCAACGAGAGGCTATAGCTACTCGGTTATCACCTATAACGGTGGCAAGCTTACTCAAATGGAAGACTCCTATAATTTGGGCGTCGACACTCTTGAAGACAGATTGGTTTACGCATACTTCAACAACGTAATCTATGCAAGCTTCGCTATGGAAACCGTAGGCTCCAACGTAAGCGGTGAAGGCGGTACTGTAAGATACGCAGTAAACGGCACCACCGTTGCAAGTCTAAGTGAAAACTCACTCACTATGGCTCCAAACCAAACGCTCACCATTACCATTACGCCTAAGGCAAGCTATAGATTCGATAGCATAATGGAACTATTGCCGCTATCCGAGCCCGATTCACAAGGATTTAGACAATTTAGCTCCACCTACACGCCCTTGAGCGCAACCCAAGACGGCAGAGTACAAATCGTATACTACAACGAAAGCGGTTTACCGATTACGGGTAGCATCAACGTCTATAGCGGTAGAATTAGTAGGGTAGTCGTTACACTCAACGGCCTAAGCGAAAACTCTATCTTTAAGATTAGATTCTGGAAGCAAGTTCAAGTTACGAGAGACATTCAACTTATCACCGACGAAGCCGATGCAGGCTCGCACTTGCCAAGCTACGTAATCGACTTTACCACCAACTCGAGCGCAGCTCCTGTGAATAAAGACGCCGGTGGTAATCTAATCCCACAAGTTACCTATGACTACAACGATAACTTGTACTTCAACTTGCGCTTTGGACTAAGCGACGATACCTTCAAAGATTACTCCAAGTACTATCAATTCGTAGGCTACTTCATCAATGGTATCAACGCCTATACGCAACTCGTTCAAAATTATCCGTCAACCTATGAAGGCGACTTCGTAGTCAACGACCTTGACAACCTATCCAACGGTATGAATATCGTCGAGACCAACACCATCAACAACGGTGTATTGACGACGGTTTACTCTATTGAAGTAGTTGCAAGGTTTATCCCCGTATACAATATCGTAATTGAAAACGAGTATCTTGATAACGGCAATTATCTCAACCCGGGACCAATCACCGCAACGTCGATTATGTACGATCAAGACTTAACTCAATATTTCAATACTTCAATGAGTATAGAACCTAAACTCGGTGCAGAAGTATCCTATAATACCGATATTAACTTCCAAATGCTCGGTAAACTAAATACTATCGACAACTCGAGCAAGAACAGTGCAAGCTCCCCATACAACACTTGGGAAGATAACGTTATTACCTTGAATTGGGCGGGTGTAAGCGGAAGCGGAGATAACTTCGCATTCCTTGCTTGGCAGTATTACGCATACTTAGGTGACGGCAATTTCGGCTGGATAAATATCCCATACGTTGACCCCAACTCGCAAACCAACCTTGTAACCAAGCCCAACTTCACCTTCCCGGTATCTTGCTTGTTCTCTACTTCATACGCAGCATATATCAATTCAAACGGTGTCGTAAGTGAAGGCGAAGAAGGCTTTACCTTTGACGCATCTAAGTATGATAGCGTAGGCGCGTACGATAGTTCGTTCGAGCTTTATGCAATTAGAATTAGACCTTTGTTCCAAAAGGTTGAAAGTCTTGAGCTCGTCAAGTCTACCGCTCTCAACGACGAAAGCATCTTCTTGGACGGCAAGGGTGACGTTGAGCCTAAGATCGGTAGCATCTCGCGTTCAAGCGGTAACTTCAATTATTACACCGTCCAAACCTTGATACCCGCAACCATCCAAGGCTATGAGTTTGCAGGCTGGTATATCACCGAAAACGGACAAGGCGGCAAGCAAGCACTTCTTGCAACCGGCAGCGAGTTAGACCACGACTTGGCAGTAACTAAGGGCACAGGCACCGATGGTGAAACTACTTACTATCTCAAGACCGAAAAGGTCCAAGACCTAAACGGCGTAGATACCGATCAAGAGATTACCTATAGCCTTGACCCCAACAACAACCAAATCAGCTTGTTGATGAACGATTCGTTCAAGATTTTCGCAAGATACATCCGCATTTACACTATTAGTGTAAAGGTAACCAACCTTTCGGGTATAAGCTCCGTCCTAACCGACGCAATGCCCACGCTTGATTACTACAAGCAAGTAGACGGCGCTTGGGTATATCAAGGCGAAGTAAGCGGCGAAAGAATGATTACTATTAGTGACGCACGCGTAGGTACTAAGTTGAGATTTACCCTTAAGACCAACTACTCGGGTAATATCAACGACTCAATCAACTTCAACCCATTGTACGATAGATTCGCAGGTATCACGTCCGTTGACGAAAACAACAAGAACGTTTGGGACCAAAACGGCTCACTCGACTATCAACAATCGGTAATTCCCGATATTCTCAAGAACTTTGATGCAAACGATAGTTCAACCTACGAAGCATACAACGACGCGGTAGAAGACGTTGAAATCATCATTACCGCAAACGCACAAAAGACGGTCAACGTCAACTTCGAGTCATTCGGTACCTTGATGCTACACAACGTATACGTTGGTTCTTCAATTAAGCTACCTAAGGCTCTTGGCGAAGTTCTATATGAAAACGATCCGTCAAGCGTTGAAGTAGCTTCCGACGTACTTGGCAACGACGCATACTACGTAAAGGACGACGGCATCGGCGACGCATACGCAACTTCAACCGATAACGGCGGTGACGGCAAGATCCAAATCAACAACGTACCAATTAACACTAACTACTCCTTCGACGGCGAAGAAGTTGGCGATTACGCAACGAGACTCATTGATACGGCGAACGTTCTTGAAAGCGATTACAGCAGTATCGGCGTAAACTTCAACGGCTCGTCTATTACCAAGAAGGTACAAAACGTTGCTTACTACTCAACCGCAACTTGGAACGAGTACGTATGGAAAGAAGGCAATCTTGTGGCAGAAGTAAAGCAAGGCAGCGGTATGTACGATTATCCCTTCGCTGACGGCGGCGTATCCGGCTCGGACGGCGCAGGTGACGGAACGGAAGCTCACCCATTCAAGATTGCAACCGTAGACCACCTGAGAAACGTCGACAAGCTTTACAAGGGTAATAACGGCACTCTCGTTTACGGACAAGATGGAGCAAACGTACTCCGCGTACACTTCGTACAAGTTGCAGATATCAACCTTAACGAAACCAACAACGCTTTGAGCGAACCGCTTTGCGGAGCCTTCACGGCATCTAATAACGTAACCTATCTAAACGGCTTCAACGGCATTTACGACGGTGACGGATATACTTTGTATAACCTAAATTTCGAACTTTCAAATTCGACTTTAGTTGAAAACGTTGGTATCTTTGCTAAGATTTATCGTGGAGGCGTTGTAAAAGACCTTAACATTGGTAGATCGTACGTATATAGCAGCGCAACCAACGTAGGCGTTCTTGCAGGTCAAGTATTCGGTGGTACTGTTCAAAACGTTCACACCGTAGACGCCGGTGCAGAAAATATCATAAGAACGGTTTACGGACAAAACTTTGTCGGTGGCTTGGTCGGCTTACTCGCAGGTGAAAGCGATGCAGAAGGCTTGATTTCCAACTCGTCGATTTCTAACTATCAAGTAACGGCAACCGTTGGCGGTAGCTATCTCGGCGTAGGTTCAGACTATACCGGTGGCGCAGGCGGCTTGGTAGGTTCAATTGGCACTAACGCTAAGGTGTCAGGCGGCAACGGCACTTATACCACCAGCCTTGTAACCGTTACGAGCGGTAGCTCACTTGGAGCTGAGGGCATCGGTGCAGGCGGCATTGCAGGTACCATACAAGCAAGCACCGGTAACGACGGACAAGTTGCAATCGAAAACGCAATCGCAATCGATGCAGGATTAGGCTCAACCAGCAATAAGGTAGCAATCGGCGGCGTAGTTGGTTCAATCGGTGCAAACCGCAATATTTCAAACGTAACTTATAGAATTACGGCAGCTATGAGCATTCGCTCTAACAGCACCGCAGGCTTCACCACGCCGAATTCAACGGCTGACCAAGGCAACTTTATGATGCACGGCGGCGGTGGTATCGCAGGCTTCAATAACGGTACTATTTCAACTGCAAGCGTACTTTCAGCCGACACCTTCAGGCTTACCCTTTATGGCTCGATGGTCGGTGGAATCGTAGGCGTAAACTTCGGTACGATTGAAAACGGCACCGTAAGGGCAAGGTTGTTCACTTCACGTCAAACCGTAAACAGCTCGCTTGAAGGCGGCACTTACGGCGGTATGGTAGGCTACAACGTTGGTACCATTAGCGGCGGTGGCATCCAAGGCGTACAAAACGCAACCAACGACTATTCTTCAACCAGCGCAGCTTACGAAGTAGTAACGGCTGGTAATGAAGCTTATATCCCAACGAGCGGTCCTAACTCGGCAATGCACGGCGTACTTAGTGCAGATACTGCAAATCTTTATATCGGTGGCGTAGCCGGTTATAACGAAGGCACGATTTCTAACGTAGTCAACAACTCCAAGCTTATGGTTAACAGAAGGGCAAGCGACGAAATCAGCAACTATTCGTATATCGGTGCAATCGCAGGTAACAGTACTAACGAAAACATCAGCGCAAGCGGTACGGCAATCATTAAGTACTTCAACTACATTTGGGTTGACCAAAGCAACGACGTATCTCAAACTCAATGGGCATATATCGGCAATGCTCGCGGTAACGGCAACGGCGGAAGCTCAACTTGTAGCGTAACGGCAACGGCATCGTATTGCGGTGGTGGTACCATCTACAACCAAGCAAGTATCGAAGCAGGCTTTACTTGGGGCTTTGAAGGTACCGGCTACTTGAGTGGATCGGCATCCGTATACTTCTACTCCGTATCGGGCACCGCAAGCGGCACCTGTCCCGACTGGAACGTAAGCGGAACCATTGAAGGAGCATCTGATGACGGCGCTGTTTACTCCGAAGACTGCGACAAGTATGCCGGTGACATCTCGACCCTATGGAAGACCGCTTGGAACTATACCGGCTATCTCCGTTACATTGCAGTAAGCAGCTACTCGGCATAATCTAAAAGCCAATATAATCCAAATCCCCTAAGGAAACCTTAGGGGATTTTTTATTCAAACGAGCCCAATTGTTTTCGGGCAGTCATTTAATAAAAAAGTTTACAAATACTAAACAAAAATAAGTTTACTAAAATTAAACAAAATTATTGACAGCATTAAGTATCGTTGCTATGATATAGCTATGATATGCGCGCACGAGTATGCCTGAGAGGAGAAATATGGATATCGGCAACAAACTAAAGTCAATAAGATTGCGTAGGGGACTAACTCAAGAAGAGCTTGCTATGCGCTCGGAGCTAACCAAGGGATATATCTCTCAGCTCGAAAATGACCTTGCATCTCCATCCATTGCCACCCTCATTGATATTTTGAACGTACTCGGCGTAACCCCTCAATCATTTTTTGCAGAAGAAAAGGAAGAGCAGTTGGTGTTTGGCAAAAACGATTTCTTTTTGTCGCAAAACGGCACGGGTAGTGCAACCTGGCTTATTCCCAATTCGCAAAAGAACGATATGGAGCCCATTTTATTGGTACTCCCCGAAAACGGAGAGTCCGACGTAAGATATCCTTTTGAGGGCGAAGAATTCGGCTACGTGCTTGAGGGCAAGATTTCCATCGAGGCGGACGGCAAAACGCATACCGCCAAACGTGGCGAAGCCTTTTATATAGATGGTGCGCACGAACATAAAATCGTCAACGTAGGCACCAAGGAAGCCAAAATCATCTGGGTAACCACACCAAGTAACTTTTAGAGGTAGGAAATGACAAAGCAAACTAAAGATGTAATTATCGAACTAAAAAACGTTCACAAAGATTACGACGGCAAGCCTGCTGTAAAAAACGTAAGTTTTTCGGTTAAGCGTGGCGAATTCGTTACTTTCTTAGGACCTTCGGGCTGTGGTAAGTCCACTACTCTCCGTATGATAGCAGGTTTTGAGAAGCCAACGAGCGGAGCAGTTTACTTCAACGGCAAGGATATTACCGAAATTCCACCCCATCTTCGTCCCGTCAACACCGTATTCCAAAAGTACGCTTTGTTCCCACACCTAAACGTTTTTAACAACATAGCGTTTGGTTTGAAAATCAAAAAGGTTCCTACCGGCGAAACCTTCAAGGACAAAAAGGGCAATCTATACGAAAAGCTGAGGAAGCTCACCAAGCAAGAGATAAAAGACAAGGTAAACAATGCTCTCAAGCTTGTTGATCTCGAGGACTACGGTCATCGTAACGTTAACAGCCTTTCAGGCGGCCAACAACAGCGTGTAGCTATTGCTCGCGCACTTGTAAACGAGCCCGAAGTTTTGCTCCTTGACGAGCCCCTTGGCGCGTTGGACCTCAAGATGAGAAAGGATATGCAAATCGAGCTTATGAATATGCACAAGAAGATTGGCATTACTTTCGTATACGTTACCCACGACCAAGAAGAAGCGCTGACTATGAGCGACACTATCGTAGTTATGCGTGACGGCGTTATTCAACAAATTGCCAACCCACAAAAAATATACGACGAGCCTGCTAACGCATTCGTTGCAGACTTTATTGGCGAATCCAATATCTTTAGCGGTATTATGCGTAAGGACTTCGTAGTAGAGTTCTTTGATAAGGAGTTCGAGTGCGTAGATAAGGGCTTCAAAAAGAACGAGCCCATCGACGTTATAATCCGACCCGAAGATATCTTCGTTATGCCTGCAGATAACCAAGCTGCAATGATGACGGGCAAGGTTGATAGCTGTGTATTCAAGGGCGACCACTATCAAATAGTGGCACTCGTCGAAGGCAAGGAAGAAGTCAACGAGCTGCTAATCCACGATAACACCGAAGTTAAGGTAGGCGACGAAATAGGTATCTTTATCAAGCCGTTTGACCTACATATTATGCACAAAGCACGCATTATCAACGAAATCGAAACCGAAATGTGGGATGAAGGCGTCGTTGAAATCTGCGGTGGAAAATTTCCCTGCAACTCAACGCTCCCATCCGGCACTCCCGTCAAGGTATCCATCGACTTTGACGACGTCATCGTACACGACGACGAAGAAGACGGCATTATCGGTGGCGAAGTTGTTTCGAGCATATACAAGGGCAGTTACTATCAATGTATAATACGCGCAGACAACTACTACAACTTCTTCGTTGACACCGACGACGATTGGCTAAAGGGAGATAGGGTAGGTTTGTCAGTTGCTCCCGACAAGATTATAATCGAACAATTGGAAAGAAAGGACGAAGAGTAATGAAGCTAAAAGATTTACCAAAGAAAGCCGTAGATAAGGTTAAGAATTTTAGACTTACTCGTAGAGTCTTCTCTTATCCTTATATACTATTTTTGCTTTTATTCGTAGTTACCCCGTTGGTAATCGTATTGGTCAACGCCTTCATATACGACGGCACGCTCAGTTTCCAAAACTTCGTTGACCTTGCAACCGACGGCTCAAGCCTAAAGGTACTCGGCACTTCTATCGTGGTGGGTATAGTCACTACCGTAATTTGCTTGTTGCTCGGTTATCCCGTAGCATATATACTTGCAAAGTGGAAGAGCGGTAGCGTGCTCGTAGTGCTATTTATTCTACCAATGTGGGTTAACTTCTTAATCCGTACCTACGCACTTCAAACTATATTTGAAAATATGGCTATGACGCTTGGTATGGGTACGGTCATTTTCGGTATGGTATATAACTTTATACCATTTATGATTATGCCGCTTCACACCACCATAAGCAATATTGATAAGAGCTTCAAGGAAGCAGCTCAAGACTTAGGAGCAAGCCCCGTGCAAACCTTCTTTAAGTCTACGCTTCCGCTTTCGCTCCCGGGTATTATCAGCGGTATAACTATGGTTTTTATTCCGACGATTAGCGCGTTTGCAATCTCGCAACTGCTATCAAACAACAGCATCATACTGTTTGGAGACAGCATCAACTTGAAGTTCGAAAACAAGCTTTACGGCGTAGGCTCGGTTATGAGCTTGATTATGCTTGCACTCGTATTGCTTTCTAACTTCTTCATTAACAAAATCAACAAAGGGGAGGCAGCGAAAAATCTATGGTAAGAAAAATCGCCGAAAAAGGTTATATCTTCCTTATGCTGGGTATTTTGTACGCCCCCATTTTGATGATTATAATCTACTCGTTTTCCAATACTAACAACTTCACTTTCCCCGAAGGTTTCACCTTTGAGGCCTACGTGCAGTTGTTTACCAACGCTCCCAAAAAACTTTGGGACAGCCTTTTGAACACCATTATTATAGCAGTAGTATCAAGCGTGCTTTCAACGCTAATAGGTGCTATCAGCGCCGTTGGTATCTACTATCTAAAGCCACGTGCAAGAAGAATTGTCGAAAACGTAAACCAACTTCCCATCATCAATTCTGAGATAGTTATGGCAGTTTCGCTTATGCTGTTTTTTGCAACCTTTGGTTTCCCACAAGGCTACGTAAGGTTGATAATAGGACACGTTTCTTTCTGTACCCCGTACGTAATTTTGTCGGTTATGCCAAGGCTTATGCAAATGGACCCAAATATTTACGAAGCTGCTTTGGACCTTGGTGCAAGCCCCATCAAAGCGCTATTTAAAGTTATAATCCCAACCATACTTCCGGGCGTTATAAGCGGCTTTGCAATGGCGTTTACTATCTCCCTTGACGACTTTATTATCACCCAGCTCAATAAGGGTGCATCAACGGGTATCGATACGCTTTCAACCTATCTATATAGCTCTTTGCGTAATGCAAGCGGTCTCAAACCTTTCTGGCTACCCGTATTTAGCATTATTATTTTGCTCGTAGTGTTCATAGTGCTATTTTCTAATCTTCACTCCTACAAAAAGGGCGGCAAAAAGGAGGGCAAATAATGAAGAAGATATTTTCTTTAAGTTTGGTCGTATTGCTCCTTAGTGCCGTGTTACTAAGCGGCATAACAGGATGCTCTTTTGCCGAAGAACCCGAAGAAACTTTGGTTATCTATAATTGGGGTGACTATATCGACGAAGATATCGAAGAAGAGTTTGAAGAGTACTACGAATCCGTCATCGGCAAGAAGCTTGATATCGTATATTCTACTTTTGAGACTAACGAGATAATGATTACTACCGTTGAAAAGGGCGAGGAAGTCATCGACCTTATTTGCCCGTCGGAATACGCCATTCAAAAGCTGATGGAGGGCGGTTACCTTCAAAAGTTGGACTACTCAAAGATTTCTACATATCAAAACGTAGACGCGGAGATATACAACAAGGTTAAGGAAGTTTTTACGCATATTAACGTGCCGGGCGAGGGCGAAGACGAAAGTATGGCGGATTACTTTGTTCCTTATATGTGGGGTACGCTTGGCATTCTATATAACGCCGACGTCGTAACGGAAGCAGATTTAGCCGAAGGCTACGGACTCCTTTGGAATAGCGCAGGCAACCCTGAACTTGAAGGCAAGATTTTGATGAAAGATTCCATTCGCGATAGCTACGTAGCGGCAGTTATGCGCCTTAAAGAGCTTGATAGATTGCCTTCAGGCTACGAGACCTTGAGCGTACAAGAGCTAATCAACACTGTAGACGACACTCTCTTGCAAGCGGTTGAAGAAGTGCTTGCAGAGCAAAGCTACGCGCTAAAAGGTTACGAAGTAGACTTTGGTAAGGCACAAATGACTTCGAACAGAGCATACGTGGACCTTGCTTGGTCAGGCGACGCATTATGGGCAATGGAAGACGGCGAAAATCTTGATTACTTCGTGCCCGAGATTGGCGGTAACATTTGGTTTGACGGCTGGGTAATGCTCAAAAACGCCCAAAACGTACGTGCGGCATATATGTTTATTGATTATTTATGTCGTCCCGATATCGCTATGCGTAACGCAATGGCAATCGGTTACACTTCTGCAGTAGATAAAGAAGCACTTATGGCAAGCGAAGAAGCCATTGCTATCCTTGAAGAAAACGAATATGACGTAGAAGAATTCTTTGGCGACGAGCGTAGATATCCCGACATTGCATCGGCTACCACTCTTGGCGTTATGAAGGATTTCGGTGAAAGGAATTCCGCCACCATAGAAATGTGGGAAAGGGTAAAGAGCAGCAAGCAAAACAATATGTGGATACTATGGGTAGCTATTGCAGTAGTAGGCGCAGGTGCTATCGGTTTTGGCGTATATTATCTCGTCAGCCACCGTGCAAACGCATATCGCAGACTTATAAAGACTGCCGAACAAATCCGTTTGGAAGAAGAAGGCACCGAGCAGTAAATAGCAGTAAAACTAAAAGAATTTATGCAAAGACGGCGAGATTTCGTCGTCTTTTTTTGTTTTTGGGGTTTGAGAATTGGCTTTAAAATTGCATATTGCAATTTGCGCGCGTGCATAGTATAATATAATAAATATTATAGGCAAACGCTCAAGCTTAAATCGTGGAGGACGAGATGAAAGCATCTAACGTAATTAGATTCATATTCGGAAACGGTTTTGATGCCAACCTTTTGAAGTTGGCTTCAAAGTGCTACACTAAAGTAGGCACACTTTCAGCAGAATATTCGCCAACGGCAGAACCCGTTCCGTTTGAAGAAAAGGAAGAACTATCCTATCGCACTATCAAGACGGGACAAATTTGGTCCAAAAAGTGCTACGAGTGCGCTTGGTTCCATTTTAAAGGACAAATTCCGGAGAGTGCAAAGGGCAAAAAGGTTGGTACCTTGTTTGCAATTGGTGGCGAAGGTTGTGTTTACACTCTTACGGGAACACCAAGCCGTGCGATAACCTATCTCTCGGCCGTGGTAGAGTTTGCTCAACCTGCAAAGGGTAAAAAGCTATACGAGCTAACCGACTGCGCGGAAGGTGGCGAAGAAATCGATTTATGGATGGATTGCGGTAATAACCATCCGCTCGGCGATATAGATAAGCCTGCAATGTTTAGACAAGCTGACGTAGTAGTAATCAACGAAGAATATAAATCGGTTTATTACGATGCTTTGGCGCTCGTGTTCCAAGCAACCGACGACGCTTGTCAAAAGGAAAAGCGTGCTTCTATCAAAAAGTCTTTGAGAAAGGGCTTGGCTCTTGCTGCAAAGGGAAACTTGGAAGAAGCCAAAAAGGTATTCCAAGCTGAGTACGAAGTGGGCGAAGAATCTCCCTTCACTATCTATGCGACGGGACACGCCCACCTTGACCTTGCTTGGCTATGGCCCATCCGTGAAACCAAGAGAAAGGCTGCACGTACCTTTGCAACCCAACTTCGCAATATGGAGCGCTATCCCGATTTTATCTTTGGTGCAAGCCAACCCCAACAATTCGAGTGGATTGAAAAACGCTATCCCGAGCTGTTTGAAGAACTAAAACAAGCGGTAGCACGCGGTCAACTCGAAGTACAAGGCGGAATGTGGGTAGAGTGCGATACCAACGTAACGAGTGGTGAATCGCTTATCCGTCAAAACCTATATGGCAAAAAGTATTGGCTCGAAAAGTTCGGCAAGGAAATGCGTATGTGCTGGCTGCCCGACGTATTCGGCTTTAGCGGTAACCTACCCCAAATTCTAAAGAAGTGCGGTATGGATTACTTTGAGACTATCAAGCTTAGCTGGAACGAGCACAACAAATTCCCACATCGCACGTTCATTTGGGAAGGTATAGACGATAGTGAAGTTATCGTACATATGCCCCCGGACGAAACTTATAATTCCGAAGGCACCGCTTGGAGCTTCTCCAACGCAATCAAGAACTTCCCCGAAAAGGATAAGGTGAAGAACTTTGGTATGCTTTACGGTATTGGTGATGGTGGCGGTGGCCCCGGTGAAGGACATATCGAAATGCTCAAGCATGCAAGCAATATGAAGGGTCTACCCAAGGTAAAATTTGCTAATGCTATCGACTGCTTCGATAAGATTAAGGAAGATAAAGATAAGCTCGTAAGACACAAGGGCGAACTTTATCTCGAAAAGCACCAAGGTACTTATACTACACAGTCAAACAATAAACTCGGTAACCGTAAAATCGAGTTTATGCTACATAACGTAGAATTTTTGGCAACTATAGCAACTCTAAAAGGCTACGCTTATCCAAAGGAAAAGTTGGATGAAATTTGGAAGGAAGTACTCCTTTACCAATTCCACGATATCATTCCCGGCAGCTCCATTCATCGCGTATACGCCGAGTCACAAGCACGCTATACCGAGATGCTACGCGAGCTTGCAGTTATCCGTGACGACATACTAAGCTTCCTTGCTCCAAAGTCAGAAGTGCCTTACGCCGTCAACTATAACTCAGCTCCTGCTAAGGGACTCGAGTGTTACAAGGACAAGTGGTATGTAGTAGACGTTCCTGCTTATGGTAGCGCAGCTCTTACCCCGTACGTTGCTCCCGAGAAGTCGCCCTTCAAGTACACCGACGACACCATCGAAAACGACGTATATCGTCTAACCTTCGACAAGGCAGGCAACATCACCAGCCTATATGAAAAGAAGACCGAAAAGGAACACGTAGGCAGATATCTCAACAAGCTCAACGTTTACGACGACAAGAGATTGCACTATAACGCTTGGGATATCGATATTAATTACACCAAGAAGGCTCCTGCAGAATTCCGCTTGATTGATAACAACGTCATCGTTAGTGACGGACAAATCGTACGTGAAAACGTATATAAGTACGGCAAGAGCAAGATTACCCAAAAGGTAATCCTAAGATTGGGTTGTCCGCTCGTTGATTTCGAAACCATAGTCGATTGGAATGAAACCCACAAGATGCTCCGCGCCGAGTTCAGACCGAGAGTGTTCGCAGACCAAGTCACTTGCGATATTCAAATGGGCAATCTCAAGCGCTCCACCAAGAACGAAACCAAAGTTGAAAAGGCTCAATTTGAAATCTGCGCTCACAAGTGGGTTGACGTATCAAACGAAGAAGAAGGATACGCAATGCTCACAGGTGGCAAGTACGGATGGAGAGTAAAGGAAGGGCTATTTAGCCTTAACCTACTGCGTTCACCCGTATATCCCGACCCAACTGCAGACCGTGGTACTCATACCATAAGATACGCTATCTATCCGCATGCAGGCAGCTACAATGAAGCCAACGTTCAAACGGTTGCATATCGCTATAACAACGGCTTGTTCATCACCGATAGGGCGGTTGGAATCGAGTCGCTATTCGCTTCAAGTGATAAGCACGTAGTCGTTGAGACCGTAAAGCGTGCCGAAAACGGTGAAGGCGTAATCGTACGCGTATACGAAGATACGGGGGTAAGTAGGACGGCAACCATTTCAACAACGCTTGATGGCAAGGTTTACGAAACCAATATGATTGAAGAAATCATCGGCGAAAGCTCGCTCGAAGAAGTAAGCTTCAAACCATTTGAAATCAAGACCTTCCTTATCAAATAACCTTTTAACACAGTAAAGTTGGGCTGGTTTATACCAGCCCAAAAAAAATGCAAAAATGGATCTCATCGAAAAAGAAGTAAGAAAAAATTATATTTATAAAGGAAAAATTTTAAACCTAAGAGCCGACGACGTTATGCTTCCCGACGGCAGCCTTTCTACGCGTGAGTACGTCGAGCATAGGGGTGGCGCAAGCGTCCTTGCCGTCGACGACGAAGGCTACGTTTATCTCGTTAAGCAGTATCGCTACGCTTATCGCGAGGCCATTCTCGAAATTCCAGCAGGCAAGTTAGAAGTGGGTGAAGAACCCATTGTAACAGCGTTCCGAGAGCTTAGTGAAGAAACCGGTTTAATTGGTGAAATCGAGCCGTTTGGACTTCTGTATCCAACCCCAGGGTATACTAATGAACCGCTTTACGTGTTTAAGGCAACCAAACTAAAAAAAGACGTTCAACGCTTGGACGACGGCGAGTTTTTAGACGTGATTCGTATTCCGTTTGCGGATGCTCTCCAAATGGTGATGGACGGGGTTATCCGCGATGCCAAGACGGCTTACGCCATACTTCGTTATGCTCGCCTAAACGATATTTAGAATAACAAGAGAGATACAATCTCTCTTATTTTCATTTTTAAGGGGATAGAGCCTTGTCTTGAGTGCGCTCGCCCATAACTTAAAAGTGGTTGACATATTTTTTATCTATGATAAAATAATCATTACAAGGAAAAGTTGGACTAAAGGAGTTTTATGAGACTTATAATCGTAGGCGCAGGTAAAATCGGCGCAACACTTGTAGATAAACTTTCCAAAGAAAAGCACGATATAGTTATCGTTGATAAGGATGCTACCATCGTAGAGCAAGTAGTAAATCGCTACGACGTTATGGGCGTATGCGGTGGCGGCGCTGATAGAATGATTTTGGAAGAAGCAGGCGTATCGAGCGCCGACTTCGTCATTGCTTGTACTTCCCGTGACGAGCTTAACATTCTATGCTGTATGCTTGCAAAAAAGATGGGCGCA
>JAFTZC010000052.1 GCA_017461065.1 Clostridia bacterium
TAAGTTCGAAGCATACGACATGATCGACAAGGCTCCTGAAGAAATAGAAAGAGGTATCACCATCAACACCGCTCACGTTGAGTACGAAACTGACCACCGTCACTATGCTCACGTTGACTTCCCCGGCCACGCTGACTATGTTAAGAACATGATCACCGGTGCTGCTCAAATGGACGGTGCTATCCTCGTTGTTGCATCAACCGACGGCCCAATGCCCCAAACTCGTGAACACATCCTTCTCGCAAGACAGGTTGGCGTTCCTTACATCATCGTATTCATGAACAAGACTGACCTTGTTGACGATCCAGAACTTCTCGACCTCGTAGAAATGGAAATCCGTGATCTTCTTTCTACTTACGAATTCCCTGGCGACGATATTCCAATCATCAAGGGTTCTGCAGTTAAGGCTCTTGAAGCAGCTCAAGCTGACAATCCTGCTGATCCTGCTTGTGATTGCATCCGTGAACTCCTCGATGCAGTTGACAGCTATATCCCCGCTCCTGAAAGAGCAAACGATAAGCCCTTCCTAATGCCTGTTGAAGACGTATTCACCATCACCGGTCGTGGTACCGTTGCTACTGGTAGAGTAGAACGTGGTGAAGTTAAAGTTGGTGACAAGGTTCAAATCGTTGGTATCCGCGAAACTCGTGAAACCACCGTTACTGGCGTTGAAATGTTCCGTAAGCTCCTTGACTATGCTCAAGCAGGCGATAACATCGGTGCACTTCTCCGTGGTATCGATAGAAAAGATATCGAACGTGGTCAAGTTCTTGCTAAAGTTGGCTCAATCCAACCCCACACCCACTTCAAAGGTCAAGTTTACGTTCTAACCAAGGAAGAAGGTGGCCGTCATACTCCTTTCTTCAACGGCTATCGTCCTCAATTCTACTTCAGAACTACTGACGTTACCGGTTCAATCGAACTTCCAAAGGGTGTTGAAATGGTTATGCCTGGCGATAACATCGACATGGAAATCCAACTTATCACTCCTATCGCTATCGAACAAGGTCTCCGCTTCGCTATTCGTGAAGGCGGCAGAACCGTTGGTTCAGGCGTTGTTGCTGAAATCATTGACTAATTATTACAATAGTTATATTATTAAAACGGTAGCTTAGGCTACCGTTTTTTTATGCAGTAAACTTGATATAATTTTATAGTAAAAAATACCTAAATCCATATTGACATTATGCAAGCATAAGTATAAAATATAGCCATAAAAAGCTGTGGAGGGCTTTTATGAGAGTGAAGGTTACGGTCGTGATCCTTCTTCTCGCTTTGACTATTAGCATTTGTGGGGTAGGTATCTATTTATCTTTTGAACCAAGCGATATTCAAGACGTCGAAGAAGTAGATTATTCAATAAAGGTAATGAGTTTTAACGTTCGTACGTTGAGCTTAGATTTAAACAGACATCCCAACGATGACGTTCCGCTAAGAGCACCACTCATTATCAAGCAAATTGGCGAAGAAAATCCCGATTTGATTGGTTGTCAAGAGTGGACTGCCGCACACGAATATAATATCGTAAAGGAACTTGGAGAAACTTACGGTTATATCGTTGTTAGTCGTGACGGCTCGGTAATAGGTGAAATGGGCGCAATTTTCTATAAAAAAGAGCGTTTTGAGCTAATCGAAACTTCAAACTTTTGGCTTTCCGATACTCCGGACGAAATCAGTAAAGGTTGGGATGGCGGTTGTCATAGGATTTGTACGTCGGTTATTTTAAAAGACCTAAAGAGCGGCAAAACAATTCAATTCAGCAACACTCATTTGGATAACGCAGGTGCTGTTGCAAGGAAGAACGGCACTAAAATGGTTATTGAAAATATGACCAAAAGTCAATATCCATCAATCTTGGTAGGCGATTTTAACTATAATAACGATAATGCAAACTATAAATATTGCATTGAGCGCGTTGACGATGCAAGATTGCTCGCAGAAGGCGCAATTACTACCGCAACTTATAACGGCTGGAATAAAATATTTCTACAAGAAGGTGGCAAACCTATCGACCATATTATGCTCAGCAAAGATGCTTTCAACGTGTCGAGTTACAAAGTGCTAAATAAACTTGAAGATGACTTGTTTGCATCAGATCACTTTGCCGTTGTAGCCGTTGTAGAAGTTAAATAATCCACCATATTCAAAAATAAAGCGACTCCCGTTTGGGAGTCGCTATTTTGTTGCATTTAGGCCTTTTATGCCTCGATTTTGTAAACTTTTACTGAATGGCGGTTAAGTTTTGCGCTTAGTACGTCGTCGGTTACAATCTCCTCGTTGGTCCATAGGTCGGTTACCTTATATTCGGTGCTGAAGGGCAATCCGTGGCCTTCAAGGTCCTTTAGAGAGCATTTTGCACTCTTGCTGCCACCTGCCTTATTGAAGAAACAAAGAGCAAAGGAGCCGTCTGCAAGTGGCTTGAGTAGGGTATCTACTCTACCTTTCTTGATACGCCTACATTGTATACCAAGTGGGTCTTGGTTGACTGCTATTAGATTACGATTGGTGACGATGCTTAGCACTTCGGGCGTGGTACTCCTGAGGTCGTTGCCAAGGATTAGTGGGCTTGCCATCATACACCACAAGGAGAAGTGAGCCACGTTTTCATCGTAGGTGAGCTTGCCGTTGCCAACTTCGAGCATATCGGGGTCGTTCCAATGTCCGACGCCTGCATACTTATCAAGCTTTACGTTATGGCGATACATATAGTTGATCATCCAAATCCATTCGGGACGAATGTCGGGTGTGGTGCGCCATAGGTTGCCTGCGGTTGCACCCCACTTATATGGCATATTCCAGCCCCATTCGCAAAGTGAGAATACGATTGGTTTTTCGGGTGAATTAGTATCCATAGCTACCTTTTTAGTAGCATTTCTTAATTCCTTACCCATATTTTGATATTGCAGCATCGCACTATCTGCTCTATTTCCAATAGGGTTAAAGAGTCTAATTTTATTTTCGCCTTTATTAAGCTTTACCGGTACTTGGAAGCGTGCGGTGTTGTTCCAATGCTTTTGTGCAGGGAAATCTATCATATAAACGTCTTTGTCGTTTACCTTTGCCATCAAGCACTTAGCGTATCTTCCCTTTTTACGAATGTCAACGGTAAGAATATATTCACCGTCTTCTTTTGCCTTTACGCTTGTAAACTCGATTGCGCCCGAGTTGCCGTCAAGACCCGTTACGCGATATCCGCTTGGCACAACCTTGTCCTTCCATATTTTTGCATAGCCAAACAGCTTTGCATCCTTTACTGAGTAGAAGTCTGCTTCTTTTTCACCTTTAGCTGAAACTGATATGCCATAAACCCAAGGTGCGTAGGGGGAGATTTTGATGTGGTGGCAGTAGTCGTACTTGAAATACTCGATACCCCATTTTGCAAAGGTTAGCGCATCTTGTCTTTCGTGATAAAGAGTGCCGGGTAGGTCTTCGCAGGTTTCGGTGCCGTTTGATGAGTAGATACCAACTTTTAAGCCAAGGTCGTTGATTTTTTTGACGAGCGCGGGTATGCCGTGTGCAAAAGTAGTAAGGTCGCCTTGTAGGTTGCCGTTTGCATCTCTAAGACTACTATGCCAGTTGTCGTCGAGATTTACGTAGGTATAGCCTGCATCTTTTAGACCACTTTCTACCATAGCTTTTGCCGTGTCGTAAATAAGGTCTTCGTCAATCCTGTTTTTGAACGTATTCCAGCTGCTCCAACCCATTGGGGGAGTAAGCGCTACGCCGTTATCATATGGCGTTGGATCGTAGATTTCGGTAACGCTTTCGCGTTTACCAAACAATTTTTTGAGATAGCAAACAGGACACATTCCGTTGCGTTTCATAGTTTCCTCCTTAAATTAAAGGTTTCTTTTAATATGTTTTCCGCCGTTAAACTCTTTTATAAGCGCCATATATTCTGCACGTGAAATAGTTATAACGTAGCCGTGTCTCGGTGTAAAGGATAGTGAGTAGTCGCCGGTCATATGCAAGGGCGCAAAGCTCTCGAAGTCGGTGGTTTCGTAGAGTACGTAGTTGACTCCCCACCAGCCACCCCAATGTAGGTCGGCCATAACTATCCATTTTTCTTGGTCGATTAGCTTGTAGGCGTTGGAGCCCTCGCACATTATCGTGCTGACTTCTTTGGTGTCGTCGTAGCCGTAGGTAAGGCTTTTTGAAGACACCATCATTATGCCTTGATTAGCACTCGTCTTATAAAACAACCTATAGGTGTCGCCGTCCTTGACGATGTCGCCGTCAATGATATCTTCGCCAAGAATTTCAAAGAAAATACGTGGATCGGTAGTGGGCGTAACAAAGTCTTTGGTATAGAATGCGTAAATGCACTTGTATGCTTGGTCCGGGGTGTTGCGATACAAAGAATAGGGTTTATCTGCGCTAAAATATATTAGGTATTCGCCACGTTCATCGTCGTAGATTGCCTGGGGCGCCCAAGCTGCAGTTGCTTCGTCTAAAATAGGATAAAAGCCAGCAAGGGGGATGATGGTTTCGTCTTCCCAATGGACCAAATCTTTTGAGCGCCAGGTGATGATTGAGTAGTTGCTTTGCCAGCCGTAGCGTGCGTGCATATCGGTTGCAAGCATAACGTAGTCGCCTTCTTCAGTCTTGAATATAAATGGGTCGCGCACGCCACCCGTGCCTGAGTTTGAGGTGAGTATAGGTTTGTTTTCGTTGAGCGCAGTATAATTATAGCCATCTCTTGAAAGGGCGTAAAAAACAGCTTCTTCAATAGGGCGTGTACCATCTGCGCGGAGTTCTTCGTTTCCTTCGAAGTATACGAATAAATAGGCGTAGTCTTCATCAGCGTTTACCATGCCGAAATAGCCTGCTATAAAAGTTGCAAGGGTAAAAGCTAAAACGATTGCGATGAAGGCTTTTTTCATATCAATATCCTTATCTTTAGTAGGTATGGCAAAAACCAAATTTTGGTTACAATCATTTTATCACGGATAGGTGTATTTTTCAATACCCAATATAATTGAATTATAACAAAAGTATAACTATCGCGCTCGCGTATGCACGAAGTAAGATTTGGTTGAAGATTGTGAAAGACCTTTTACAATACTTTAACAAGCTTTTAACAAACTAATTTTATAATTTATTTAAATTATGATTTATTTCGAAAATAAAGTGTTTAACATTCTTAAACCAAAACAAAAGGAGCCTAAACGCAAAATAAATGCCGAACAAATAAAAACGAGAACTCGCGGTTAAAAGCAGGTGAGTAAAAATATTTTGTTTTTTGTCGTGACAATCTCGCGCGCGTAGTGTATAATGAACGATATGGAAAAAGAAGTTGTAAAAAAGAATGATAAGGCAAAAAAATTTCCATGGGGATACTATTTGTTGTTCCTGTTTTTATCAAGGGCAGCACGAGTTTATTTTGGTGGAAAGGCAATCCAGAGCAAGGCTTTCAAAGAAGCTAAAAAGCAAGGTCCGATGCTCGTTATGTGCAACCACGCTAGCGCGTTGGATTTCGTGTTTTTCGTACCGCCTTTCGGCCTAAAGAAAATGACCTTCGTAGTAGCAGAGAATATGCTATATTCAACGCCCTTCCTTGCAAAGATTATCAAGAAAGCTGACGCTATAACGAAGAAGCAATATACTGCCGACCTTAGCTGTGTTAGAAAAATCAAAAAGAGTATGGATAACGGCGTATCTGTTGCCCTTTGCCCCGAAGGTCAAGTGGCATCTTGCGGTAAGACAGGTATAGTGCCTTATGCTAACGGCAAGCTTATGAAGTTCCTTGGCTATCCCGTTGCAATCTGCAACACTAAGGGCGCCGGACTATCTCGTCCTAAGTGGGGATATACGGCAAGAAGGGGCAAGGTAGTAACTACTTGTGACGTGCTTTATACAGTCGAAGACGTCAAGACCAAGTCTGCCGACGAGCTTTATAACGGATTGGTTGAAGCTCTTGACTTCAACGAGCATAAGTATCAAATCGAGAGTGGCGTTACCTTCAAAGGCAAGCGCCTTGCCGAGGGGCTTGAAAGAATTTTGTATCGCTGTCCCAAGTGTGGCGCCGAGTATCAAAACGTAACCACGGGCGACGTCATCGAGTGCAAGGCTTGCGGCAACAAGGTTAAGTATTCAAATAGTGGCAAGCTTATTCCAATGGACGAGAGTTCCGTTTGTCCCGAGCGCGTAGACCTTTGGTACGATATGGAACGTAAGATTGTCAAGGAAAAGGTTGCAAACGACGACTTTAGTCTAACTCACCCCGTTGCTCTATTTATCGAAAAGCCTGAAGTATACAACTATCGTTTTATCACGATGGGCGTAGCTACTTTGGACAAGGGAAAGATAGTATTCAAATCCACGATAGACGAGCGTCCAAAGAAGATAATCACCGAGTATGGTGTCGGCAAGTTTGACGTCAACTTTGATATGAGTGCCGGCTCCGAGCCCGTTGAAGATGAGTTCAAGGATTTAACCTTTAATATCCGCAACAATGAAAGTTGTGCTTTCAATCCCGGTCAATCTCTTGAGCTTTACGACCTTAGCCACTCGTATAGGATTATGTTTACCGAGCAAAAGGCCGCAACCGAATACGCTCTTGCAATCGAGGAGCTTTATAAACTACGCAAAGGGGTATAACCACCCCTTTTTTAATAGGTGAGATATGATAAAAAACCAAATTGAAAACGGAAAAACTTCACTTGGTATCGAGTTTGGCTCGACGCGTATCAAGGCAACGCTTGTAGATGCTGATTGCAATCCTTTGGCAAGTGGCAGTTTCACTTGGGAAAATAAATTGGAAAACGGCGTTTGGACCTACTCCTTGGACCTTGTAAAGGAGGGGTTGCGTTCAGCGTACGCTTCACTTAAAAAGGAAGTAAAGGATAGCTACGGCTTAACTATTAAGAGTGTTGGGGCTATCGGCATATCCGCTATGATGCACGGATATCTTGCCTTTGATAAGGAGGGGGAGCTGCTCGTGCCTTTCCGTACTTGGCGCAATACCATAACGGGAGA
>JAFTZC010000053.1 GCA_017461065.1 Clostridia bacterium
AACCTTTGCCGAACTCGAAGCCGCTGAAGAATTTTTGAGCGATGCTCCCGCTATCGTTAACTGCGATGCAGAGTGCATTTATAACAAAGATGGACGATGCGGTGCCTCGTCCATCTACGTAAAGGATAGTTTCTTTAAAACCAAGTGCGATACTCGTATCGTGGAGTAATTATACCACGATTACCGTTGCATACGCCGACACGGCTTTGCCTTCACCTATATCTCCAACGCCTTCGTTGGTCTTTGCGGAGATGGTAACGTCGTTTGTCGCAAGATTGAGTAAGCGAGCAAGTTTTATCCGCATAAGTGGGATATAATCGCCGATTTTTGGCTTTTGAAGGACGATTACAACGTTTGCTTGGCTCACTTTATAGTTCTTCTTAGCACAGATTTCCATAACTTCGGAAAGCATAATGGAACTATCTATATCAAGATATTTTGGGTCGTCGTCGGGGAATAGCGTACCTATGTCACGCTCCCCGATTGCGCCTAAAATAGCGTCGATTAGGGCGTGGATAACGACGTCTCCGTCGGAGTGAGCAACGGCACCCATCTCGTATGAGATTTCCACTCCGCCAAGCATAAACTTTCTAAATAGTGCAAGTTTGTGTAGGTCGTAACCTATGCCTACGCGTGCATTTAGAGATGCAAAATCGCCCTTAGTGGTCAATTTTAGGTTGCGCTCGCTACCTTCTACGACGTGAGCAGGGGCAATATGACGGGTGTATAGCAGACTTTCGTCGGTAAATGAGTCGCCGCTTTCGTACGCGCGTAGCAACTCCTCACGCAAAAAGCCTTGCGGCGTTTGCACGCTATATAATTCGTCACGGCTAAACTCGTCTACGATGCCGTCGTTTGACACTCTCCTTACGCTGTCGGCAAGGGGTAGGGCGGGTACGCCCGAGCCGTATTTTTCAACCGAATTCATTACTCTTTGGATGATGTCGCGGTCTACGTAGGGGCGTGCGCCGTCGTGAATTAAGACGGCAGGGGAAGTGGATAGCTTAAGTCCGTTTAGTACGGATAAAGAACGCGTACTATCACCACTGGTGATAACTATACGATTGTCCCCAAGGTTTTTCTTGATTTTTGCGCCGAAATCTACGTCGTCCAAGCGCATAACCAAAATGATTTTTTCGATATTTTCAAAGCATAAAAAAGCACCTACGGTACGCTCAAGTACAGTAGTATCACGAAGTGTGAAATGGAGTTTGTCCATTCCCGAACGGCTTCCCGTACCACCGGCTACGATTATAAGGTCAAATTTCATTTACGACCTCATAAAGTGAAGCGGCATCGGCTTTGCCGACGTTTCCGGTTGGGATAACGAGCACTTTAAAGTATGCTTCTTTGTCGCCGAAGCGTACGCCGATGATGTCGCCCACTTTGATTTCCTTTGAAGGCTTTGCCACTTTGCCGTTGATTAACACACGGTCGGCGTCGCAAGCGTCGTTTGCGACCGTTCTTCTTTTGATAATTCTCGATAATTTAAGATATTTATCTACTCGCATATAAAAAGTATAGCACAGTGGAGTTTCTTTTTCAAGTGTCTGTAAAATTCGAAATTTGAAATTCAGCTTCGCGCATAGGTGCGTATATATGCGCGCAAATTATTTTAATTATTTATATTAAAACGCTTGACAGCGCGCCCGAAGGGGTAGTAAAATCATAAAATGCACAATTATACTGGATTTATATGCGCTGAAGGTAAAACAGCGTGTAGAAAATAAGGTATTTTGGGCCAAAAACAACCAAAATCTTACAGCTTAAAACTAAAAAGTTCAAAAGCTGTCAAGACGTGTTGTAAAAACAGGGCAATCTGCCAGAAATATTTTACAAGGAGCGTATAAGATGTCTCAAAGAATCCACAAAATCAAGCGCGGGAACGTTGAAAGATGGTCTTTTAGCAAAATCAAAGATATCATCGACATTCCCTATCTTATCGAAGTCCAAAAGAAATCATACGATGCTTTCATCAATCAAGGCATTCGTGAAGTTCTTGACGACTTCTCTCCTATCACTGACTACTCGAACAAAATCGAGCTATCTTTCTTAGAGCATAGCTTGAAAGGGGAAAGCAAGTATTCAGTAAAGGAATCAAAGAACCGTGATGCTACCTATACCTTGCCTCTACGCGTTAAGGTTCGCCTTACCGTAAAAGACACCGGCAAAGTTATTGACTCAGACGTATTTATGGGCGAGTTCCCAAGAATGACTGAGAACGGTACCTTCATCATCAACGGCGCAGAACGTGTTGTAGTATCACAACTTGTTCGTTCACCCGGCGTTTATACCGCAAAGGGCGTTGCAGATAAGAACGGTATCCTCCGTTATGAAACCACGGTTATCCCATCACGTGGCGCTTGGTTAGAATATATTCAAGACGCACAAAACACTTTGAGTGTTCGTGTTGACCGTACCCGTAAGATTAGCGCAACCCTTCTTCTCCGTGCTTTAGGTTATGGCACCACTGAAGAAATTCTCGAAATCTTCGGCAACGACGAAATGATCGTTAACTCCTGCAAGAAGGACGGCGAAATCAATAGCGTTGAAACTGCAAAAATCGAAGTTTACAGAAAGCTTCGTCCGGGCGAAGTTCCCACCCCCAATGCAGTTGACAGCCATCTCACCAACATCTTCTTTGATACCCGTCGTTACGACCTATCAAAGGTTGGCAGATATAAATTCAACAAGCATCTTTCAATCGCAAACCGCATTGAAGACCACGTTCTTGCTGAAAACGTTGTAACCGCTGACGGCGAAGTTATCGCAATGGCAGGGGACATCGTAAGTCGCGAACAAGCTGATGCTATCCAAAACGCAGGTATCAACTCCGTATGGCTAAAGAACATCCAAGATATGGATAATCTCCCCGCAGTTAAGGTCGTTGGTAACAACACCGTTGACCTCAAGGCATACGTTGATTGCGATCCCGCTGAGCTCGGCATCACCGAAAAGGTTTATTATCCAAACCTCAAGGTATTGCTCGACACCTATCAAGGCGATATGGAAGCTCTAAAGGCAAGTATCAAGGCAAATGTGGATACTTTGGTACTAAAGCATATCTCCATCGACGACATCATCGCAACTATGAGCTACAACGTAAATATGCGTTTCTACAACAAGGAACTCCGTTGTGGCTTCCATACACCAGATAATATCGACCACCTTTCAAACCGTCGTGTAAGAAGTGTTGGTGAACTTCTACAAAACCAATTCCGTATTGGTATGACCCGTCTTGAAAGAGTCGTTCGCGAAAGAATGATGGCTCAAGATATTGAAGAAGCTACCCCAAGCTCACTCATCAATATCCGCCCCGTTTCCAGCGCAATCAGAGAGTTCTTCGGCTCATCACAACTTTCACAATTTATGGATCAGCCCAACCCCATCGCTGAACTAACCCATAAGAGAAAGCTATCCGCTCTCGGCCCCGGCGGTCTTAACAGAGAAAGAGCAGGCTTCGAAGTTCGTGACGTTCACCACTCACACTATGGTAGAATGTGCCCAATCGAAACTCCTGAAGGTCAAAACATCGGTCTAATCACTTCACTTTCTTCATATGCAAAGGTAAACGAATACGGCTTCATCGAAGCTCCTTACCGCAAGGTTGACAAAGCAACCGGCAAGGTAACCGATATCGTTGAATATCTTGCAGCTGACGAAGAAGATAAGTATATCGTTGCTCAAGCAAACGAACCACTTGATGAAGAAGGTAAGTTTGTAAACAAGCGCGTAACCTGCCGTTACAGAGACGCTATTAAAGAGTTCAGCAGTGAGAAGGTAGACTATATGGACGTATCACCACAACAATTGGTATCCATAGCTACATCTCTTATTCCTTTCCTTGAAAACGACGACGCTAACCGTGCATTGATGGGCTCGAACATGCAACGTCAAGCTGTTCCACTACTCCGCCCCGAAGCACCTATCGTTGGTACCGGTATGGAATACACCGTAGCACACGACAGTGGCGTATGTATCCTTGCTAAGGAAGCAGGTACCGTAACTTACGTTAGTGCAGATCGCATCGAAGTTATGGGCGCAAGCGGCGTAACCACCTATGAACTCCAAAAGTTCGTTCGTTCAAACCAAGGTACTTGTATCAATCAAAAGCCCGTTGTAACCAAGGGTCAATACGTAAAGGCTGACGAAATCCTCGCTGACGGTCCTTCAACCGAAAACGGCGAACTCGCACTTGGTCGCAACATCCTAATCGGCTTTATGACTTGGGAAGGCTACAACTACGAAGACGCTATCTTGATTTCCGAAGAACTCGTAAAGCACGACGTATTCACCACCATCCATATCGAAGAGCACGAACTCGAATGCCGTGACACCAAGCTCGGTGCAGAGCAAATCACCCGTGACATTCCTAACGTAAGTGAAGAAGTTCTAAAGCACCTTGACGAAAACGGTATCGTAATGGTTGGCGCAGAAGTTAGAGTAGGCGACTATCTCGTTGGTAAGGTAACTCCTAAGGGCGAAACCGAACTCACCCCCGAAGAAAGATTACTCCGTGCAATCTTTGGCGAAAAGGCACGTGAAGTTAGAGACGTATCACTTAAAGTTCCAAACGGCGGCGAAGGTACCGTTGTTGACGTTAAAATCTTCACCAGAGCTAACAAGGACGAACTCTCACCCGGCGTTAATATGATGGTTAGAGTTTACATCGCTCAAAAGAGAAAGATCGGCGTAGGTGACAAGATGGCAGGTCGTCACGGTAACAAGGGTGTTATCAGTAGAGTTCTTCCTAAGGAAGATATGCCATTCCTCGCAGACGGTACTCCTCTCCAAATCGTACTTAACCCACTTGGCGTTCCCAGCCGTATGAATATCGGTCAGGTTCTCGAAGTTCACTTGGGTTTAGTAGCAAATATGCTTGGACTAAAGGTTGCAACCCCCGTATTTGACGGCGCAACCGAAACCGACATCCAAGAGATGTTCCGTGAAAACAATCTCCCCGAAAACGGCAAACTTGACGTTTACGACGGCAGAACCGGTGAAAAGTTTGAAAACCCCGTAACCGTTGGTTATATGTATATGCTCAAGCTTATCCACCTCGTTGACGACAAGATTCACGCTCGTTCAGTTGGTCCATACTCACTCGTTACCCAACAACCTCTCGGTGGTAAGGCACAATTCGGTGGCCAAAGATTCGGTGAAATGGAAGTTTGGGCACTTGAAGCATACGGCGCAGCAAATATCCTACAAGAAATGCTCACCGTTAAGTCAGACGACGTTATGGGTAGACAAAAGGTATTTGATTCCATAATCAAGCCCAACGCAACTATGGCGGCTCCCGGACTACCCGAAGCATTCAAGGTTCTCAAGAAGGAAATGCAATCACTTTGCTTGGACGTAAAACTTCTTACCGACACCAATGCAGAAGTTGAACTTGCAGAACTTGACGACGATACTCAAACCTATGAACCAATCATTCAAAATACCGGTGCTACCGGCGACAAGGATATCCTTGGCGACATTGGCGAAGAATCCGACAATAGTCTATTTGGCGAAGACACTCTCGATAGCTTGTTTGCAAACCTCGGCGGCGAAAGCGATAGCATTTCACTCGACAATATGTTCGAAGATATCGCAGAAGACGACGATGCAGGCGACGATTTCTCCTTGAGCGACCTTATCGGCGATAACGATGGTTTCGCAGACCGCTCTGAAGCAGAAGAACTACTCCTCAGTGAGTTCACCATTGACGAAGAATAATAGGAGGTAATATATATGATAGAAATTAATAGCTTTGATGCAATGCAAATTTCTCTTGCCTCTCCTGAAAAAATAAGAGAGTGGTCACACGGCGAAGTAACCAAGCCCGAGACTATCAACTATAGAACTCAAAAGCCCGAAAAGGACGGCTTGTTCTGCGAAAAAATCTTTGGACCTACCAAGGACTACGAATGTCACTGTGGTAAGTACAAGAGAGTAAGATTCAAAGGCACCATTTGTGATAAGTGTGGCGTTGAAGTTACCAAGTCAAAGGTTCGTCGTGAGAGAATGGGTCACATTGAACTCGCATCTCCCGTTGCACACATTTGGTACTTCCGTGGAGTTCCCAGCCGTATCAGCGCTATCCTTAATATGAGCCCCAAGCAAGTAGAGCAAGTTATCTACTATGCAGCTCACGTAGTTCTCGATCCGGGTACCACCGACTTCTTCAAGAAGCAAGTTATCAAAGACGACGAATATAGAGAAGCTCTCGAAAAGTTCGGTGCAGATTCCTTTAAGGTAGGTATGGGCGCAGAAGCATTCAAGATTCTCCTTCGTGAAATCGACCTTGAAGCAGAAAGCGCAGAACTAAAGGAAATCGTAAATAATTCAACCGGCAACAAGCAAATCAAGGCTGCAAAGCGTCTTGATATCGTTGAAGCATTCAGAGTAAGCGGCAACAACCCCGAATGGATGGTTCTTGACGCTCTACCCGTTATCCCACCGGATCTTCGTCCTATGGTTCAATTGGACGGCGGTAGATTTGCTACCAGCGACCTTAACGACCTATATAGAAGAGTTATCAACCGTAACAACCGCCTAAAGAAGATGGTTGAAAGCGGCGCTCCCGATATCGTTATCCGTAACGAAAAGAGAATGCTCCAAGAAGCTGTTGACGCTCTCATCGACAACGGTAAGCACGGCAAGTCCGTAACCGGCCCCGGCAACCGTAGCCTAAAGTCACTCAGTGATATGCTACGTGGTAAGCAAGGTAGATTCCGTCAAAACCTTCTTGGTAAGCGTGTTGACTACTCAGGCCGTTCGGTTATCGTTGTAGGACCAGAACTCAAGCTTTACCAATGTGGTCTACCAAAGGAAATGGCTATCGAGCTCTTTAAGCCCTTTGTATTCCGCAAGCTCGTTGAGCAAGGTATTTGCCAAAATATCAAGAGCGCAAAGAACGCCGTTGCTCGCGGTAAGTCACAAATTTGGGATATCCTTGAAGAAGTTATCAAGGATCACCCCGTACTACTAAACCGTGCTCCTACCCTTCACCGTCTTGGTATCCAAGCATTCGAGCCCGTTCTCGTAGAAGGTAGAGCTATCAAGCTACACCCATTGGTATGTTCAGCATTTAACGCTGACTTCGACGGCGACCAAATGCCTGTTCACGTACCACTATCAATAGCAGCTCAAGTTGAAGCAAGATTCCTTATGCTTTCAACCAACAACGTTCTCAAGCTCTCTGACGGTAAGCCAATCCTCAGCCCTACCCAAGATATGGTTATCGGTTCATACTACCTAACCCAAGTTAAGGAAGGCGCAAAGGGCGAAGGCAGAGTATTCAAGAACGAAGAAGAAGCTAAGATGGCTTACCAAGTAGGGGACATCGACCTTCAAGCTAAAATCGAAGTTAGAGTTACCAAGGAAATCGACGGTTGCGTTTACAAGAAGCGTCTACCCGTTACCGTTGGTAGAATTATCTTCAACGAATCCATCCCACAAGACCTTGGATTCTGCAAGAGAGAAACTCCCGAAGATATGCTCGAGTTCGAAGTTAACCACATCAACGGCTGGAAGCCAATCGGCAAAAAGCAACTCTCTCAAATCGTTGAAAGATGCTTCAAGCTCAAGGGCTCAACCGTAGTATCAAAGGTTCTCGATAAGATTAAGGCAACCGGCTTTAAGTACTCAACTATCGGCGCTATCACCACTTCCGTTTTCGATATGAAGATTTCCGACAACAAGAAGGAACTTCTTGCTAAGGCAGAAGACGAAGTACACGCAATCGAAAAGCGTTTCCGCCGTGGTATGCTTACCGAAGACGAAAGATACGAAGAAACCGTTGGCATATGGGCAAAGACCACCAAGGACGTTTCCGACGACCTTGAAAAGAACTTCCGCGAAACCGACAAGTCTAACCCAATTTGGATGATGGCTGACTCAGGCGCTCGTGGCAGTATGCAACAAATTAAGCAACTTTCCGGTATGCGTGGTTTGATGAACGACCCAACCGGTAAAGTTATCGAAATCCCTGTTAAGAGCTCATTCCGTGAAGGTCTATCAGTTCTTGAGTACTTCATTTCATCACACGGTGCTCGTAAGGGTGGCGCTGACACCGCTCTTAAGACCGCTGACTCAGGTTACCTAACCCGTCGTCTCGTTGACGTTGCACACGACGTTATTGTTAAGGAAGACGACTGTGGCGATACCCGTGGATTTGCAGTTAAGGCTGTTAGAGATAGTGCAGGTGCTATCATCGAAACTCTCAAGGAAAGAATCGCAGGCCGCTTTAGCGTAACCGATATCGTTACCAAAGACGGCGAAGTTCTCGTTACACGCGACACTCTCATCACCGAAGACGATGCAGAAAGAATCGAAAAGGCAGGCATCGAAGAAGTTAGAATTCGTTCAGTTCTTACCTGTAAGGCAAAGCAAGGCGTTTGTGCAAAGTGCTACGGCGCTAATATGAGCAGTTGGAACAAGGTTAAGATTGGTGAAGCAGTTGGTATCATCGCAGCTCAATCAATCGGTGAACCCGGTACTCAGCTCACGATGAGAACCTTCCACACCGGTGGTATCGCAACCAACGCCGACATCACCCAAGGTCTACCCCGTGTTGAAGAACTTTTCGAAGCTCGTACTCCTAAGGGTAAGGCAACCGTCGCTACCTTGAAGGGTGTTGTATCCATCAAGGAAAACGAAGAAAAGACTATGAAGATTATCACCGTTACCGGTGCTGATAACACTCTTGATTACAAGATTCCTGCAACTGCAAAGCTTCTCGTTAACGAAGGCGAAGTTGTTGAAGCAGGCGACCCATTGATGGTTGGTTCTGTTTACCCACAAGATACCTTGCGTACTAAGGGTGTTCAAGGCGTTCAAGAAATGATGATTCGCGAAGTTCAATCAGCATACCGCTCAAACGGTGTTAACATCCAAGATAAGCACATTGAAGTTATCGTTCGTCAAATGCTCCGTAAGGTTAAGATTACCGAGCCTAACGACACCAACCTTCTACTCGGTGAAGTCGTTGACCTCAACAGAATGGAAGAAGAAAACGAAAGAGTTCTTGAAGAAGGCGGAATGCCTGCAAACGGTAAGAGAATCCTTCTCGGTATCACCAAGGCTTCTCTTGCAACCGAATCATTCCTTTCAGCAGCATCCTTCCAAGAGACCACCAGAGTTCTCGTTGACGCAGCTATCCGCTCTAAGGTTGACCACTTCGTAGGTCTAAAGGAAAACGTTATCATCGGTAAGCTCATTCCTGCAGGTACCGGTATGAAGTGCTATAGAAATATCACTCTCGAAAAGGCTAACACCGCAAACGAACAACCCGTTGTTGAAGAAAATCGTTCCATCTTTGAAGAATACGAAGAAGAATACGACCTCGAAGCAAACGAAAACAACTAATAACTAAAAATGGGAGCGGTTAATAAATAATCGCTCCTTTTACACTACCACTTAGGATACGACTATGAAAAGACTTTTTACTTGTGAATCGGTTACCGAAGGCCATCCTGATAAGGTTGCGGACCAAATAAGCGATGCAGTTCTTGACGAAATGCTTCGTCTTGACCCATATTGCAGAGTAGCTTGCGAAACGGCAGTTACTACCGGTATGGTGTTCGTTATGGGCGAAATCACCTTGCACAAAGGTTACGCCGACATTCCCGGTATCGTAAGAGATACCATCAAGAAGATAGGCTACGATAAGAGTGAACTCGGCTTTGATTACAAGAGCTGTGCAATCACCGTTGCTATTGACGAGCAATCGGCTGATATCGCGATGGGTGTTGATAGCTCCATCGAGCATAAAGAGAGTGGCGACGACTACGATATGGTAGGCGCAGGCGACCAAGGTATGATGTTTGGTTATGCTACCAACGAAACCGAAAGCTATATGCCTTTGCCCCTTGAACTCAGCCACAAAATGTGCCGTAAGCTTGCAGAAGTTAGAAAGGCAGGTATCTTGGATTATCTCCGTCCGGACGGAAAGGGACAAGTAACCGTTGAGTACGACGACAACAAGATCGTTAGAATTGAAGCAGTAGTACTATCTACCCAACACTCCGACGAAGTTGATATCGAAACGCTTAGAAAGGATATCAAGCGCGAAGTTATCGACAAGGTAATGCCTGCTGAGCTCATCGACGAAAATACCAAGTTCTACATCAACCCAACGGGTAGATTCGTTATCGGTGGACCTAACGGCGATAGTGGTCTAACGGGCAGAAAGATTATCGTTGACACCTACGGTGGCGCTTGTGGTCACGGCGGCGGTGCATTCAGTGGCAAGGACCCAACTAAGGTTGATAGAAGTGCCGCTTACTATGCACGTTACTGCGCAAAGAACGTAGTAGCAGCTGGACTTGCCGACAAGTGCGAAATTCAACTTGCTTACGCAATAGGTAAGGCTCAACCTGTATCTATCGTAGTTAACACCTACGGCACCGGCAAAGTAGCTGACAGCGTAATCGCAGAATATCTACCCAAGGTATTCGACTTCCGTCCAAAGGCAATCATCGATGCCCTTGACCTAAGAAAGCCCGTTTACTTCGACACGGCTTCCTACGGCCACTTTGGTAACGATGCTTATAGCTGGGAAAAGCTTGATAAGGTAGAGAGCCTTAAAGAGCTTCTAAAATAAAGTGCTAATAAAAATCCAAATAAGTAGTTTTATAAAAACGTAAAAAGATGCTCAGTTGAGCATCTTTTTTTAATAAAATTCGTCTTTGCCAAGAATAAAATCGGTTGTTACTTTAAAAAGCAAGGCAGTATTTAGAATATTGTCCGCAGTAGGTTGGCTTCTTCCTTTAATCCAATCGCACACAATAGATTGACTGACGCCGATAGATTTAGCGAAATCCTTTTGAGAAACGTTTTCTGCTTTTAATAATTCATTTAATCGTTCACCGAATTTGTTCTTCATAGTCAAATAATACAATATATCGAATTTTATTGTTGACAATTCGATAAATCGAATTTAAAATATAATTGTAAATATTCGGTAAATCGAAATATAAATATAACTATAACGTTGTAGGTGTGACAAAAAGGAGGGGAAAAGGTGAAAAAATTATTTTGTGTAATTTTTATCATTGCTATTTTAACCAGTGTTCTTGTTTTATCTTCGTGCATTACAAACGAAAATGAAAATGAACAATTAGAGATAGTACTGAGTTACGACACGATATATGCTTATGCGCAAGAAGCTGGTTTTACGGGAACGTTGGAAGAGCTCATAGAGATGTTCAAAGGAGATAGTGCATACGATATCGCTGTTGCTAATGGTTATGCCGGCACAGAGACGGAATGGCTTGCAACTCTTACAGGTGCAATCGGAAAAGATGGTATAACACCACATATTGGTGAGAATGGCAATTGGTGGATAGAGCAAGTCGATACTGGGGTAAAGGCCGGCGAACATATTCAAAAAGTTACAGTTTCATTCTATACAAATGGTGGGACCACTGACAATAGTGAAATATATATTGTTGAAGGAGACAAATATAGTATTATCCTTAATAAGGGCGACAGCTTAGCAAACCTTCCAATTTTACAAAAGAAAGGATATGTTTTTGAAGGTTGGAAGACAGGAAATGCCGTTACAGACGGTTATTGGATAAACGGAATGACTATATCACAAGACCTTGAATTGTTTGCGAGTTTTCAAAAGAGTCACGTTTGTGATGATAGTGATAGAGATAATAGTTGTGATATCTGTGGTGAAGCGTTGACAGAGTGCGTTGACGAAGACAACGACCATAGTTGTGATATCTGTGGCGAAGCATTGACAAAGTGTGCGGACGAAGACAACGACCATAGTTGTGATATCTGTGGCGAAGCGTTGACAGAGTGCGTTGACGAA
>JAFTZC010000054.1 GCA_017461065.1 Clostridia bacterium
CCAAGGCCTACTATTAGTTTTTTGATTTCAACCACGTCAACGCTATCTTTGCATATTACAACAGTTTCGCCTGCTTCGTGTGACGATTTTACACTTTTTACTTTTATGTTTGAGCTAATGGTATTGTCGATGTTGTTTGAGCAATGCTCGCAATGCATCGTGTCGATTTTAAAAGTTATTTTTTGCATTTTTTACCTCTATATGATTTTTTAAAAGCTATTCAGTTTGGAATACCTTTTAGATTGTTTTGTTTAACGGTAGGTGCCGTATGCTTCTTTTTCGTAGCCTTCCAACTCATCGTAGAAAGGTAGGTCTTCCATTGGCTTGTTAACGTACTCGGAGTCACCAATCCATCTGTTTACAAAGCCTTGCATAATGGTGTCGTGATCGTAGCAGTATGCTTCGGTACTATAGTTTACGGAAGTTAGAGTACAAGTTGCGTTAACTTCGTTTACGTTTGCTTGCATTACCCAAGTTTCATCGGTTTCCCAAGTACGGATATAACCGTTTTGGAATACGGTCATATTAACCTTGAGTTCGCTATAATACAAGCTGTATCCACCAAGCTCGTTCAAGAAATCAAGTGGTGCGTTTGCAAGATAAAGTTGCTCTGCATAGTAGGTTGCACTTTGCTCGGTGCCACGGTTGGTTTCGGTGTCAACTTCGAACTCTACAATATAGTACTTGATATTCTTGCCATTAAGGTCGCTACCGATTTCTTCGGTAATCTTAACGGTTGAAGGAATAATGGTTTGTGGGTTGATAATATGGATTGATAGATCGTGTGAGCTTAGACCATATTCATCGTACCAATCTTCGCCGTAAGGACGATTGTATTTTGCTTCTTGTGCGATTTGTTCAGCAGTCTTGTTTGTAAAGCTCTTTTCGCTTTCTTCAAAAGTGCCGGTTACGCCTGTTTCGGTAATCTTGCTGCTCTTGCTGTCGCCATTCCAAGTAACGGTTTCATCAGGGGTAACGATAGATCTTCTTGCAAATGGAAGGAGTCCGTTGATAAGAAGTTCACCGATACCTGCTAATCCTTCTTCACTTGCAGTAATAGCACCCTTTGGAACTTGGGTATATTCTTCTTGTGCAGTATATTTACCCTCTTCAGCTGCGATATTATAATAGGTAGAAGTCATTTTCATACTACCACCAACTTGGATACTTCCACCCATTACAAGGTCACCGGTTGCAGAGCCGCCACCTGTGGTGTACTTGGCGTATTCGGGAGCAGTTGAGTTAGATAGACAGGCTACGCGGTAAATAATGTATGCGGCAAGTGCCTTTTCTTCATCGGTTGCATCTTCTGCCATACCAGCTTGAATTTCTTCTTCAAATTGTGCGAAGTGCTCGGAATAATCCTTGTAAATACCATAATTATTGATATCGGAAAAATATCCAAAATTATCCGGGAATGGTCCAAGATCTGCGTTTGATGCTTTGCTAAAAATTACGTCCCAGAAAATGTAAAGTAGGCCACCGCCAACCAAAGCGATAATTATCGCGATAACGATAAGTGCGATTTCCCATTTTCTGAGCTTCTTCTTGAATGCGCTACCTTGTTTTAAAACTTGAGTAGACATTATATAACTTCCTCCTCGCCTATAATATAAATATAATATCATATATATTTATTTAATTCAATACCCTATTTTTTTATTTTATTTACCATATTTATACAAAGAATGATAAAAAAAGCCCTTGGCTTTCGCCAAGGGCTTAGAATTTTTAGTTATAAACTATTTGTTGTCCTTGATAGCAGCTTGTGCAGCAGCAAGACGTGCGATTGGTACTCTGTATGGTGAGCAAGATACGTAGTCAAGGCCGATGCTATGGCAGAATTCAACGGAAGTTGGATCACCGCCGTGTTCGCCACAAATACCGCAGTGGAGATGTGAATTGTTCTTCTTACCAAGGTCAACAGCAATGTTCATAAGTTGGCCAACGCCGTTCTTATCGAGCTTTGCAAAGGGATCGTTTTCATAGATCTTTGACATATAGTAAGAATCAAGGAACTTACCAGCGTCGTCACGGCTGAAGCCGAAGGTCATTTGGGTAAGGTCGTTGGTACCGAAGCAGAAGAAGTCAGCACTCTTAGCGATTTCGTCAGCTGTGATACATGCACGTGGGATTTCGATCATAGTACCTACTTGGTACTTGAGATCTGCGCCTGCAGCAGCGATTTCTTCGTCAGCAGTTGCAACAACGATCTTCTTTACGAATTCAAGTTCCTTAACGTCGCCTACCAAGGGGATCATGATTTCGGGAACGAGATTCCAATCAGCGTGTGCCTTCTTAACGTTGATAGCTGCGCGGATAACAGCCTTGGTTTGCATCTTAGCGATTTCAGGATAGGTAACGCTTAGACGGCAGCCACGGTGTCCCATCATGGGATTGGATTCGTGGAGAGCTGCGATGATTGCCTTGATGTCAGCAACGGTCTTACCTTGTGCCTTAGCAAGCTTTTCGATATCAGCAGCTTCGGTAGGTACGAACTCGTGTAGTGGTGGGTCAAGGAAACGGATGGTAACAGGCATGCCTTGGAGAGCTTCGTATAGCTTTTCAAAGTCTGATTGTTGGAATGGAAGGATCTTTTCGAGAGCAGCTTCACGTTCTTCAACGGTTGATGAGCAAATCATTTCTCTGAAGGGGTCGATTCTGCCTTCTTCGAAGAACATATGTTCGGTACGGCATAGGCCAATACCTTCTGCGCCGAGTTCAACAGCCTTAGCAGCGTCTCTTGGGGTGTCAGCATTGGTACGTACGCCAAGCTTTCTATACTTGTCTGCCCAAGTCATAATTCTATCAAACTCGCCTTCGATGGTTGCATCAACGGGGGGGATGATACCGTCGTAGATGTTACCGGTTGAGCCGTCGATAGAAATTTCGTCACCTTCGTGGTAAACCTTACCATTGAGCTCGAACTTCTTGTTTTCTTCGTCCATAGCGATTGCGGTGCAACCTGATACACAGCAAGTACCCATACCACGTGCAACAACTGCTGCGTGAGAAGTCATACCACCACGAACGGTGAGGATACCTTGAGCTGCCTTCATACCTTCGATATCTTCAGGTGAAGTTTCAAGACGAACGAGAACTACCTTCTTGCCTTCTGCTGCCCATGCTTTTGCATCTTCAGCGGTGAAAACGATTTGACCGCAAGCTGCGCCGGGAGATGCAGGAAGTGCCTTGCCCATTAGCATAGCGTTCTTGAGTGCCTTAGCATCAAATTGTGGGTGGAGAAGAGTGTCAAGGTTACGTGGGTCGATCATAAGAACTGCCTTTTCTTCTGAAATCATACCTTCGTCTACAAGGTCACAAGCGATCTTGAGAGCAGCACGTGCGGTTCTCTTACCATTACGGGTTTGGAGCATATAGAGCTTTCTATCTTGGATAGTGAACTCCATATCTTGCATATCTCTGTAGTGATCTTCAAGAATGTTGCATACGTTTACGAATTCATCGTATACAGCAGGCATAACTTCCTTGAGTTGGTCGATGGGTTGGGGAGTACGAACACCGGCAACTACGTCTTCGCCTTGTGCGTTCATAAGGAATTCACCCATGAGCTTCTTTTCGCCGGTTGCAGGGTTACGGGTAAATGCAACGCCGGTACCTGAGGTTTCGCCCATGTTACCGAATACCATTTGTTGTACGTTAACAGCAGTACCCCAGCTGTAAGGAATATCGTTATCACGACGATAAATGTTAGCACGTGGGTTGTCCCATGAACGGAATACAGCCTTGATAGCGCCAAAGAGTTGTTCTGTAGGATCTGATGGGAAATCTTGACCGATCTTTGACTTGTACTCTGCCTTGAATTGGTTTGCAAGTTCCTTGAGATCGTCAGCGGTTAGCTCGATATCTTGAACGATGCCCTTTTCTTTCTTCATTTCGTCGATAAGTTCTTCGAAGTACTTCTTACCAACTTCCATAACAACGTCGGAGTACATTTGAATAAATCTTCTGTAGCAGTCCCATGCCCAACGTGGGTTACCGGACTTCTTAGCAAGAACTTCAACAACTTGTTCGTTAAGACCAAGGTTTAGGATGGTGTCCATCATACCGGGCATTGATGCACGTGCACCGGAACGAACGGAAACGAGAAGAGGATTTTCCATATCACCAAACTTCATGCCGGTGATTTCTTCCATCTTAGCGATGTTTTCCATGATTTCAGCACAGATTGAAGGATTGATTTCTTTTCCATCATCATAGTACTTAGTGCAAGCTTCGGTTGAAATGGTAAAACCTTGGGGAACAGGAAGACCGATTTTGGTCATTTCTGCAAGGTTAGCGCCCTTACCACCGAGAAGTTCGCGCATTGAGCCGTTGCCTTCTTTGAACAAGTAAACATACTTTGTCATATTTAATCTCCTATAAAAATAGTTTTGTTTTAATCACATGTAAAATCATTATACTTGAAAACGCGTGTGAGTGCAAGCGAAATTTTAGTCTAAATATAAAATATATTTATAAATATGCCTTTTTATAGCCCAATTTATTCCATAAAAAAGAATACACCATCGTTTTTACAATAGTGCATTCAATATTTTAAGCGACTCCGTGATGGAATTGAATTTTTCGCTCAGCCTATCTCGATAAATAATATTTACGAAAGTTAAGCTTTGTATGATATCGTTCATACTAAAATCCAACGTCTCCAATTCCTCGATGCTCGCATTACGATAAGCGTTGAATATATGGGCGATTTTGCGTGGAAGTTCGTCTTCTTCGTCAACGTTAATGCCTTGCTGTGGAAGTAGGTTTATCAAAAAATGAGTAGCGTACAAATATGGTGTCACTTCCGAGTAATTAATCTCCTGCAAAGCACGCACCGCCCTAACCAAATTTTCGGGTTCGGGAGAGCCCGCTTCCGAAAGTCTATCAAGGACTTCAAGCACTATTTGCGATGCAGAGTAACGGTGAACGTCGGACCACGATGCAAAAAAACTCTCTTCCACCGTGCATCCCGTTACGGTATAAAAATCGCCACTCTTAACCAGTATGTATTCGCCAAAGCAAAGCGGCATCGAACATTGCTTTAACTTTGACTTTGGGCTCTTAGCTGAACGAACTTTGGCACTCAATTTGCCAAAATCGGCAGAAAACAAGGTAAGGATTTTGTTAGCCTCACCATAGTCTACCGACCTTAAACAAAGCGCTTGCGTCTTATGTTCTTTCATCTTCGTCCTCTTCTTCTAAGAGACGTGAATACAGCATATGATAGCCGATATTCCCGCTCTTTAAAAATGCATCGAATAATATATCTTTTACTTCCTTGCTCATATGCTAAGTATGAGCTTTAGTGGTTATTTTATACTAAGCATCATCACGCTTATTGTATCCGAGATTGTTGAGAAGTCCTATATCGTCACGCCAATCTTCTTTAACTCTTACCCACAAGGTCATAAATATCTTGTCGCCCGTCATTTCTTCAAGGTCCTGTCTTGCATAAGTGGAAATGCGCTTGATCATCTCACCCTTTTTGCCGAGAACTATGGGCTTGTGTTGTTGCTTTTGTACGATAACGTCTGCGTCGATATCAAGTATTCCGTTTTCGCGATACTCGTACTTGTTGATGCTTACGGCTATGCCGTATGGGATTTCCTTATCAAGCAAACGAAGTGCCTTTTCACGAATGATTTCCGATGCCATAAAACGCATATTCCTATCGGTATATTGGTCTTCGGAGTACATCTTTTCGCCAATAGGCATAAGCGCCTTGATTTCCTTTACGAGCGCGTCAACGTTTTTGCCGCGGAGTGCTGAAATTGGTACTACGGCGGTAAGACCTTCAAGCTTGTTGAGCTCGATGAGAATCTCTGCAACCTTTTCCTTGGTTACGTGGTCAACCTTGTTGACGGCGACGAGTACCTTGTTGCCACTCTCAACATTCTTTTTGATGCGTTCTACGTCGCTAAGGTCAAGTCCCTTTTCTGCATCGACTACGTATATAACTGCATCTACGCCTTCGGACGCGACTTTTACTGAGTGCATCATAAATTTGCCAAGCTCGTTTTTAGGAGCGTGTATACCTGGGGTATCGACGAAGATTATTTGGTGGTTTTTGTCGTTAAGTATACCGATAATTCTGTTGCGAGTGGTTTGGGGCTTCCAAGATACGATTGAAACCTTTTCCCCTATTATTTGATTTATAAGCGTAGATTTACCGGCGTTGGGTCTACCCAAAATTACGGCGTAGCCGCAACGTGAAGGGAGTTCTTCTTCCACTTCTTCTTCGTAAGGAAGTATGCCGTTTCTGGTGATTCCTACGGAATTCAAAATAACGTCCTGAAGTTCTTCCATTTCCGCCCTATCTTCTTCTTCGACGTGGTCATAGCCAAGCAAGTGCAGTACACCGTGCGTTGCAAGGAAGCCAAGTTCCCTTTCAACGGAATGTCCGTATTCTTCAGCTTGCTCTATTGCACGCTTAAGGCAAATATAAATCTCGCCCAGGATTACGCAATCGGTTTCGGGATTAACGTCGTCAGCGTAATCACTTGGCTCAAATGGGAAAGTTACTTCTTGAAGGCTTGGGAAGCTAAGCACGTCGGTCACTTTATCTATGTCGCGCTCATCCCTATTGAGCTCTTGAATTTCTTCTTCGCTGAGAAGTTCAAGCTCTATTTCCACTTCGTTTTTGTCAATATCAAAATGCTTGAACGCACCTTTGACGGCGCGCTCGATAATGTTAGTGTATTCTTCGGTGTTATAAAGATTAATCATAGCCTATTCTCTTGGATTGTTATATTGAATTCTTGCGTGATACATTGATGGAAGCACTTTTACAAGGGTGTCTTCTATGGTCTTTAGGTCTTTAAAAGTAATGCCACATTCTTCGAATTGTCCGTGGTTTGCCTTTTCGTTGATGAGCTTATGAATAAACCCCCTAAACTTCTCGGGACTTGATAAACCTTGGATTGCGCGCGATGCGGCTTCAACGGTGTCGACTATCATAATGATAGCGGCTATCTTGCTTTGCGGCTTGGGACCGGGATAGCTAAACTCAATCTTATCAAGGTCTTCTTCGGTATAGCCTTGTGCTTTATATAGGAAATAGTTAACGGGAGTAGTGCCGTGATGCTCTCTTGCAACGTCGATTATAATTTCGGGCATTTTAGCTTCGCGGAGAAGCTCTTGAGATGCGCTAACGTGGCTGACTATCATCGATACGCTAACTTCGGGGATAAGGTCGTCGTGGGGGTTGTATCCCTTTTGGTTTTCGATGAAGTACTCTGCGTTCTTGAGCTTACCTACGTCGTGATAGTATGCGCATACCTTTGCAAGCTGTGAACTTTCGCCGATAGCATCGGCACAAAGCTCAGCAAGATTGCCTACTGCGATACTGTGGTTAAATGTACCGGGAGCTTCTTCGGCAAGGCGCTTGAGAAGCGGATTTTCAAGAGAACATAGTTCGCCGAGACGGAATACGGTATTGATACGGAAAACGTATTCCATAATTGGTAAGAAAATCAAATACAGCGCAACTGAAAGCACTACGGACAAAAACGACCATAACCCGCTCATCAGCATTGCAACGAGATTGGTCTTATCAAACAAAAGATTGATAAGGATTGGAATAACTGCCGTACATAGGCCGACTAAAAGCGCAAAACCCGTAAACTTGAAGCGATTGCCCGAGCGGTCCATATTACTTACTAAGAAAATAGCTGCAATCATAGAAGTAATAAGTGCTGCAGTACTTGAGATGATTTCCGCTTCGCCAAATATGATGATATATGCAAAGAAGAATGCTTGTGAAGACAATACCGTGGTTACAAGTCCGATACGCTTATCGAGTAAAGATGCAACGAGCAACGAGCAAAGTACAAGCGGAGCTACGTATACGTTGATAAGTCTGCTGAAAACAAGCGCAAGAGCAAAGGTCAAAATGATAGAAACGGATAGAACGGGAATGAGCTTTCTATCTCGCTTAAGGTCACGTCTAACGTATATAGAATAAAAATACAGCGTCGAAAGGATTGCCGCCATAATTGCGCTAAGTACGAAGATTTGTATCCAAATATCACCCGTAAAGAAATCGCCTGCCGTGTGGAAGTCTTCTATCCTTGAAAGACGGAGAATAATACCCATTACGAATGATACGGCAATAACCGTAAGCACTCTAAAGACTATCTCTCGCTTACGCAATGATTTGGCTTTATCTATCGGAGTGGAATTCTCCGAAACTCTTTTTTTCATAAAGTACTCCTTGTACGCGCTTACGCAATGCGCGTTATTAACTCATAGTATATACTACAAACTATACTTTTGTCTACATTTTTTACTGAAATTCGTGAGCCAAGGAATTGTTCTTCTTGGCTTAGACTTGCTTTAAATGCGGCAATACGCTCTTCGATATCCCTTGCACTGCGCTCGTTAAATTCATCTTGCGAAGAATAACTAAGCTCTTCTACGCGTTCCACTTTTGCCATAACTTTACCGAGAGCTTGAGTGCTTTTAGTCTCACCTTCTTGACTGATAATATATGGTAAAATAAGCTCGTCGCCTTTTTTAACTTCCATTCCGACTTGATAGGTTGTACTACCGCCGTAAACCAAAATTTTGGTTATAACACCATCTTCGTTTGCAACAAGCGGTTTTGGATTTTGAGTATCTATAATATCTACTTTTGGAAGCTCTTCAACGATTTCTACGCAAATCGTGCTACCTTGCTTATATACTTTCGCATAGGCTATTCCATCGAGTTCCACAAGACGGTTTTCAACCTTATCTAAGTCGAGATTCAAGTTTAGCGAGGGGAGAGCAACACACTCCCCGACCACCGATTTTACAAGGTCTTGAGACACGTTTTTCGCTCCGTAAACGGCAATATCTCGTAATAGTATAGAGTAAAAATATATTAGTATTACACCGACAATCAAGCCTGCAAAATACAAATACTTTTGGCTCACTTTTTTAAAATTTATTAATCCGCCATACTGAGAAATTACTTCGTACTTTCTGCCATAGTCCCTAAAAATAATTTTGATTTTTTCGTAATCTTTGATAGATACACTAAATATCAACACATCTTCTTTGAACTTTGACCTATATCCTACGATTGAGTGCTTAACTAACAAATTCATAGTAAAATTAGGTCTGCCATAGACCTTAAGACGAACTCTTTCTTCCATCATTTTTCAACCCCTATCGAACAAATATTACCTCTAATTGATATCTCTTCATGGTTGATTTCGTCGATGTAAAGCCTTTCACCTTTAACTATAATCTTACCCCCACGAACCCTTATACTAATCTCGTTTTCACCATATTCGGAAAGGCCTTTGTGCCCTTCAATCATAAGCTCTTTACCACCGTAAAAGGTAATTTTATATCCAAAGTTTTCAGCTATAATATTCATATAAAAGGATATGCTTCTCGGTCGCAAGTTATAACAAAAAAAGCACTCCGTCGGGAGTGCTTACGTTTGTGTTTTAATCTACACGTTATCAGGTCCTTGTGATTTTTTGTTCTTCATCTTAGAGCCGTATAGATTTATGGAGTCAAAGTTTTGGTTGCTGAGTGGAGCTTCGGTAAATCTTACGTGTGCGCCTTCCCAGATATATCTAATCTTCTTTAGCTCGCCGTTACGGTGCTTAGCAATATCTATTATCATATGTGATAGAGCTGCCGTCTTGTCCTCCTCGTTTTCACGAGAAAGGAACATAACCATATCGGCATCTTGCTCGATTGCGCCTGATTCACGTAGGTCACTAAGCTTTGGCTCTTTGTCGTCACGACCTTCGATTGAACGGGACATTTGTGAAAGTGCGATAACGGGACAACCTAAATCCATCGCCATATTCTTTAGCGCACGGCTGATATCCGATACGTCGGTTTGACGGGTGGAATTGCGATTACCCTTATCGTTGCCCATAAGTTGTAGGTAGTCGATGATAACCAAATCAAGCTTTTTGCTTGGGCTTTGTGAACGCAATCTACGACATTGTGACGATATGTAACCGGGCGTTGCACCTGAGTTGTAGTCAAGATAAATGTTGCAAGCAGACTCTGCTACGTGAGCATCCCATAGCCTGTCGTAGTCGTCGTCGGTTATGCGTGCAGATGACAAAGCGTTCATAGTAACGTCGGTGTTGATAGCAAGAAGTCTTTGTACCAAGTCTTCCCTTGACATTTCCAAGCAGAATAGCGCGACGGTTGCATTTTGGTTGCCGTTTCTAATCATATTAGCAACCAAATTCAAAGCAAATGCAGTTTTACCAACTGATGGACGAGCGGCAAGAATGATGAGTGAACCGGGTTGAAGACCGTTGGTGGTTTTGTCGAAAATATCGTAGTAAGTTCTAAGTCCCTTTACGGCGTTAGCATCCTTACGTAGCTTAATCAACCTATCAATGTAACGTTGACCGGGCTTTGCAACGTGCTCCAATCCTTGGCCTGCATCAAGACCCTTGGCGCCTATGTCGTAAATAAGCGTTTCGGCCTTACGCAAAGATTCTTCTTCGTTATCGGAAGTGTATGCGTCTTCTGCAATAGCGTTACCTATCTTGATAAGCTCACGCATTACCATATCTCGATGTAAAATATTGAAGAAGTCACGATAGTTGACGGCGCTTGGAGTAATTTGAGTTAGGTCGGTCAAATACTTCAAGATATCGACGTCGGATTGGTTGTTCTTGACCAAACAATCGTAAACGGTGATTACGTCGATAGATACGTTTTGTGCTTGTAGCTTACGCATCGCGGCAAAAATCTTTTGGTGGGTAGCGTTAAAGAAGAATTTCTCATCCATTTCGGGGATAATAGTTGCTGCTACGTCACCATCAATCAAAATGCAGCAAAGCACGTATTGCTCGGCTTCATTGTTGGATGGATAGCGCTTATAAGCTACTTTCTTTTCTTGTGTATCGCTCATTATTTGCTCCTTTTAGCACCTTTTGCCAAAATGATTATACCTGCAAGAAGCAAGGATACAACCAATACGGAAAGGTACCAAGTGTAACTATTAGGTGTGTGTTGAACAAGAGTTATTACTCTTGCCCTATTGCCATCAGTCATTCTAAACTCGTGTATATTAGTACTGATGCCCGTTTCTTCGTCGGTTAGTTTATAAATTTGGTCGGCGTCTGATGCAATCGTAGTCGTCTTGTACATCGTGCCGTAATTGAACACCAAGGACACGTCCCCTTCAGCTATGCCGTCTATCTCGTTGAGATAGGCTTCTGCGACGTTAAGCACGGTACCCTCTCTTTCTTCAAAAACGGTAGTACGCTCGGACACTACGTCGTTAAAGAGCAAGCCCTTATAACTTTTTGCCGTACTCTTTTGATAGTCGTAACCCGTCTCGCCGTTTGCAAGAGCAAGCTCGTCGTAGCTTTCATAGTAAGCAATGGTAGCAGACACAAAGTAGTCTTCGTCCTTTTCAATCTTGTAACCGCGCTTTTCAAAGTCGGCTTTTATGCTACTTATGGCATTTTTAGATTGCTGCTTGCGTGCTGCACGCTCGGCAAGAGTCACGTCCTTGGTAATGTGGTCGATATTAACGTACGCCTGTACTGAATACTCGTACGCGCCCGTGTTATACATAAGCGAATTATATATTAGCTCCGCTTTGTACTCCTTTTCTACGACAGCGCTTGGCTTGGTGGTTTCAACAGGACAATCTTCAAAAGTCGTAACACAAACTATTGTATAAGCAATGCAAACAACGAGTGCTATTACTATTAGAGTTATTCCTATTTTTTTACTCATAGCTTTACGAGTTCATCCAGCGTCTTTTTGAATTCGCCCATTGCAAACTCAAAGGGCTCTGCGCTCTTAAGGTCAATATCTGCGATTTCAATCGTAGGTAGTGGATACAAACTGCCGCCCGTTGAAAGGAACTTGAGATACTTATCAAGATATCCTTCTTCAGTCAAAAGCTTGTTTACGATATTAACTGCAGTAGTTAGTCCTGTTGCATATTTGTATACGTAGAAGGCATTGTAGAAGTGAGGAATTCTTGCCCACTCGATTTCGATATCCTTGTCGTGAACAACGCCGGGGCCATAATACGCCTTATTGAGTTCATAATACTTAGCGCTCATATTTTCGGCAGTCAAAGGTCTACCTGCTTCATATTCGTCGTGGGCGTACTTTTCGAACTCAGCAAACATAGTTTGACGGAACAAAGTAGTACGGAACATATCAAGATAATATGAAAGTAGATACTTTCTTTCATCACCGCTTGCCGTCTTGAGAAGGTATTTAAGTAGCAATACTTCATTTACCGTTGAAGCGATTTCTGCAACGAAAATACGATAATCAGCCTTTTCGTAACATTGGTTTGCATTGGATAGGTAAGTATGCATTGCGTGCCCCATTTCGTGTGCAATAACGAATACGTCGTGCAAAGTCTTTTGGTGGTTCAAAAGAACGTAGGGAGGTGAGTCGTAAATGCCCCAAGAGTATGCACCACTTCTCTTGTTCTTGGTTTCTTCAACGTCTATCCAACGCTCGTTGTAGGCGCGCTCCATATTTTTTCTATAGTCTGCGCCGAGGGGCTTGAGAGCTTCAAGCACCATAGCATAAGCATCTTCGTACTCGTACTCTTTGTCTACGTCGTTGACGATTGAAACGTACATATCGTACATATGAAGTTCTTTTACGCCAAGAGCCTTTTTGCGATACTTAACGTACTTGTGCATCGCGGGAGTAGCCTTTTTAACTGCCTTGATAAGATTGTTGTAAACTTTCTTGTCGATATCATCGGCGTATAGTGCACGTTGAAGTGCGCTCTTGTAACCGCGAAGTGCCGACAAAGTACAATCCTTCTTTACGCTTGCCGAATAGGTTGCGGCAATGGTATTTAGTGAATTACGATATGCATCATAATAATTATCGAATGCTTGCTTTCTGATTGCTTGGTCGGAGTTTTGTAAAAATACCGAATACATACCGTGTGAAAGCTCGATTTCTTCTTCGCCGCTCTTTACCTTTTTGAACTTAAGGTCGGCATTATCAAGCATCATAAAAATGTTTTGGAAGTCGCCGGTAAACGATGAGATTTCCGACATAATTTTTTCTTCCTTAGCAGAAAGAATATGCTTCTTCTCACGGATGATGTTGTTAAGCATACAAGAGAAATCATCGTAAATTTCACTTGAAGCCATTTCCTTTAGCGTTTGCATCGGAAGTTTGCAAATTTCGGGCTCGATAAAAGATACCGTTGATGCATACTTAGTAAGGAGCATTGCGGTGCGCTCTGCAAGAGCTTGTGCATCTTGGTTTGAAGTGTCCTCATCCTTTTGAAGATGAGCATAAGAATATAGCTTTTCGATTTTTCTTGATAGTGCTGAGTTAGCTCTAAAACAATCAATTGCGTTATCTTTGTTAAGTTTGCCTTTGTAGCTAACTAACGTGGGGATTCCCTTTTCAGCTTCAGCAAACGCTGCTTCAAAGTCTTCCTTAGTTTTGTAGAGAATGGAAAGGTCCCATTTTCTTTCGGTAGCTACTTCGTTTCTTAGTAATGCCATTTAGAAAACCTCGCTCGATATAATTTTATACAAATAATACTTTACTATAACTTTATAAATTAGTCAAGCTTTATTTTGCGCGCGTAAAAATAAGGTGCAACTCATTTTGCACCTTTCTTTTAAGAAAATTTTTGCTCTTTTTGAGAGCAAATAAACAGCCCTTTTACGCGGTTTATCGTCAACATTTTCACTTTTTCAAAAATTTCGTAAATCAAGTCGAATGGGTATCTGTGAGCGCAATTAAGGTCTGCTATTTAGCAGTTGAACTGCAAAAGGAGTTTGTTTAAATCTTCTTCTGAAAGCATAGTTTCCACCTCGTCCGTAACACCGATTTCACTAAGTCTTTTTTGCTCGTTAAAGTAACTGCTTTCCACTTCGTCATCAGGCATAGGCGTTCCTTCGACAATACTTTTTAGCTCGGCTGAAATTCTTTTGAAACACTCGTTGCACTCTAATATTTCTTCACCGAGCCTATCTGCATCGCTTAGAGATTTTAGCCTACCCCTCCATTTTTCACGATACGTTGACAGTCTCTCACGCTCAAGCATATACCTAAGTTTTGCTTCCTTTTCATACTCCTCTGCACGTGCCTTTGCAAAGGATAATACTTCCGTAATCTCCCTTTCCCTTTTGACGTATTCGTCAAGCCTACACTCAAGTCTATATACTTCTGCTTTGAGCGACTCTATCCTATCCGATTGAGAAGGTGCAATAAAACTTTCTTTTAGTTGCTTTTGTTTTTTTGACTTAAACCATTTCATAAAATGATTATATCCCTTATATAACCATTTCCATTGTCAATTTTTGTCTTATTTTGCCTTTTATAACCATAAAAAAGCCCCGCTCTTTAAGCAGGGCTACGCAACCGTCTATTTATGATTTTTTATCATTAGTTCCTTTCTTAAATCGTATAGCTTGTCGGAAAGGTCTATCTTGTAATCGTGGGGGTTAATTAGACGTTTGTATTCTTCATAAAACTCCCCTTTCGATTGCTTTGCAAACTCTATCGCTTCCTTTAGGGTTGGCACTTTGTACACTTGCTTACCACGATTAAAAACGCATACCGGAAGTTCTCTGACCGAGTATTTTTCAAACGTAGTTTTCTTCCAAGTTTCTATTGGATGGAAGATAGTCAAAGGCTTGGTGGTATCAATACTTTCGCCCTTAAGTGAAATAAGGTCAGCCGCCGCCATACCCTTTTCGTCATAAATACGGAATATGGTCTTGAAGCCGGGGTTAGTAATCTTTTCGGGAGTATTGCTAAACTTCATCCTTGGCTCCCACTCGCCCTTGTCGTTTTGAATTTCGGCAAGTTTATATACTCCGCCAAGAGCAGGTCTTGGGGCAGAGGTAATTAGTTTGGTACCAATTCCCCATACGTCTATCTTTGCATCTTGGGCGTTAAGTGCTGCAATAATATGCTCGTCGATATCACCCGATGCAAATATCTTTGCTTCGGTATGTCCTGCATTATCCAGCATTTCCCTTGCACGCTTACTCAAGTATGCCAAGTCGCCCGAGTCAAGACGAATACCAAGCGGCTTGTGGCCCTTTGCTCTTAGCTCGTCGAACACCTTGATTGCGTTTGGTACGCCGCTCTTTAGGGTGTCGTAGGTATCAACCAACAACAAGCAACTATCGGGATTGAGCTTAGCGTATGCACGGAATGCTTCAATTTCCGTTGGGAAACTCATTACCCAGCTATGTGCGTGAGTGCCGCTAATCTTAATATCAAACATCTTGCCTGCAAGCACGTTTGAAGTTGACGTACAGCCGCCTATCATACTTGCCCTTGCTCCGTATAATCCTGCATCGGGACCTTGGGCGCGCCTTAGACCAAACTCGGAGATAGCACCATTGGTTTCGTTTGCCATCTTCATAGCCTTGGTTGCGATAAGGGTTTGGTGGTTTACTATATTAAGTAGCGCCGTCTCGATTAGCTGTGCTTCAAATAGCGGTGCCTTAATGGTAATAATAGGCTCGTATGGATATACCATTTCACCTTCGCGAAGGGCGTACATATCACCCGTGAAACGGAACTTCTTGATACGCTCAAAGAACTTTTCGCCAAATAGGTTTAGTGAACGCAAATACTCAACGTCACTATCGTCGAAGTGCAAATTATTGATATAATCAATAGCTTGCTCGATGCCTGCAACGATAGCAAAATCTAAGCCGGGAGCCGGACGATAAAAAAGATCGAAAACCGCTTCTCTATCCGCCATATCCGTTTCGGCATAGCCATTCATCATCGTCAGTTGATACAAATCGGTAAGTAAGGTTAAATTTCTCATTTTTGTTTACTTTCCTTCTTGGACTTTGAACTAATTTCTATATGGGGCAATAATTCCTTGGGAATACCGCCCTTTCCATACCAAACTTTGTTGCCCTTTTTTACGTTGTAAACGATTAGGAATGCAAGTAGTCCGGCGCTAAGAAGCGCAAGCACTCCACAAATAATTTGATTGAAGTTTATAACTTCGTAAAGATTACCGTCGTCGCGGAAAAACTCGAGTACGAACCTAATGAGCGTATATGAGAAAGTATATAGGCATATACCTGCGCCTTTGACTTTTAGATGTCTTAGCACCAATACTATTGCCACGAAGAAAGCAATATCAAGAACCATCTCGTAGAAGAAAGTTGCTTGGTACCATCCGCCCATTCTTGCAATATAGACCGCCATCGGGAACCATTGTAGATTGGGATTGGTAATGGGTGCGCCGTAGATTTCTTGGTTCATAAAGTTGCCCCATCTACCAAGACCTTGTGAAAGTAGCACGACCGGAATTACCACGTCGGCGATATCGACGAAATCCACCTTTCTCCACTTAGACCATAACCAAGCGCCGAGCACACCGAACGGAACACCCGTCATAATGGTTAAGCCGCCGTCCCATACTGCGAATACGCGTACGAAATCTTCCCAACCAAAGTCAGCGGGGAAATACTCGGGACGTACCATAACGTATCCGATACGCGCACCGAGAATTGCAAGCGGTATCGCACAAATGAACACTTCGACCAAATCGTCGAAGGTCATACCAATCTTTTTAGCGCGTATAGTGGCGGCAACAAGGCCCGATAGCATTGCTAAAGTTATAATGATGCCGTACCAAGCTATATCCCTACCAAAAACGGTAAAGGCAACGGGGTCTACCAACCCCGTCCAATGAATACTTTCTGACAAAAACATTAATCGTTTTCTCCTAAATCAAGTCTCGTGCCGCCTTCGTTACGAATCTTAAGACGATATACGTTGCTCTCACCAAAGGTGTGTGCCATAAAGTCGTGGAAATCGTCTGCGCTATCGTTATCTACAAAGGCAAGAATGGTACCCGCAAAGCCGCCGCCGTGTACCCTATACGCCATAACGCCTTCAAGTGCGCCACATAGTGCAAGTGCAAGCGGAATGGGTTCGCTTGGATCGCCTTCTGCATAGCAGTTTTGGAGCTTTTGATAGCTCGATATGCCAGATGCGGAAATAATATCGTATGCAAGTTCTTCGTCGCCGCTTCTGATAGCTTCACGGAGTAGCTCTACGCGTTCGTTTTCTTCATAGTAGTGCATTGCACGAAGTATAGCTCTGCCGCTAAATTTATCCTTTAGGGACGGGATAGACATATAGAATTCGTCTTCGTTTACGAAACGTAGCTTTTCTTCGCCGAATTCCTTAGCGATAGCTTCCATTTCTTCCCTGATTGCAGCGTATTGGGGAGTAAGGTTACAGTGGTCGCCGCCACAGTTAACTACGAATACGGTTGTGTCGTCAAAGTTCCAATCGAGTTTTTCGACCTTGGGTGCACTTGGATCTTTGAAGTCTATGAACGATACGCCGCCAAGAGCAATCGCCGATTGGTCCATAAGACCGCTTGGCTTGCCGAAATATACGTTTTCGGCATATTGAGATATAATTGCCTTTTCAACGGCTGAAATACTATCACCGTTATAAAGGTTATCAAGGATTGCCGAAACCAAAACTTCAAAGCTTGCAGAGCTGCTCATACCCGCGCCCTTGAATACGTCGGATACCGTGGTAGCATAAAAACCGCCGATGTTATAGCCACGATCTTTGAAAGCCTTGCATACGCCGCGAACAAGTGCAAACGAGCCGCCCTTTTCTTCTTCGTGAATGCTTAGGTCGGAGATGTCGACTTCAACTACGGGATAGCCCAAGCTCTTAACTACTATTTTTTGTTCGCTAAGGGGGGTTACGCAAGCAAGTAGGTCAACCGATACTGCAGCGCAAAGCACTTTGCCGTTGTTGTGGTCGGTGTGGTTGCCACAAACTTCGATTCTACCCGAAGCGGAATAGAATATGATTTCACCGTCAACGTTTTCGCGATGAGCGTTTACGAGCGAAGCGTAACGTTCGGCAGCTCTTTCAAGGTTGCCGCCGTAAAGAGCAGTAGCAGTTTTGATAAATTTCTTGTTTTCAAGCAAACTTTTTTTGTCGTATAATATTGCCAAAATCGTGTTCTCCGTGTATAATTAGGTTAGCTATGATTATAGCACATATATTTCAATAAGTAAATAAATATTTTTAAGGATTTGATTTATGCCAAAACAAAACACATCAATCTCAAAGCACGTTGCTAATCTTATCAAGTACGCAAAAGAAAATCTTAATCTCAACTATTACGACGCTATCTATGCTCAAAACAGCTTGCTCGCACTCCTAAAAATCAGCGAGCCTGCCGACGCCGATGCAAAGCTACCCGATTTCCAAACGGGTATCGTCGATAAAATCGTAGATTACGCGGTTGATAACGGCATAGCCGACCCAAAAGCAAAGTTACTTTTTGAAACTAAGGTTTTGGGCTTGGTCACTCCCTGCCCCAGCCTCGTTATGCAAGAGTTCGATAGAAGAGTACGCATAAACGGCGTTGAAGATGCAACCAACTATCTCAACGACCTATCCGTTAAAAATAATTATATTCGTATGCCTGATATTCAAAAGAATATCAAGTGGACGGCAAATTGCCCGGGCGGCGACCTTACCATTACAATTAACCTAAGCAAGCCCGAAAAATCCAACGAGCAAGTTGCTCTCGAAAGAAGCCTACCCCAAACCAACTATCCAAAATGTATGCTTTGCTTGGAAAACCTTGGTTTCGAAGGCACGTATCGTCACCCTGCACGTGAAACTATCCGCATCATCCCAATGTTCCTAAACGACGAGCCTTGGTTTATGCAATTTAGCCCATACGTCTATTTTGACAATCACTGCATCGCCATAAGTCAAAATCACCAACCTATGGCTATCACTCCATTGACCTTCCGTAGACTTATGGACTTCACCGAGCTATTCCCCCACTACTTCTTGGGCTCGAACGCTGACCTACCTATCGTAGGCGGCTCTATCCTTGCTCACGAACACTATCAAGGCGGCAAAAAGGTGCTCCCAATGTTTACGCGCCCCATCAGAAAGAGCTTTGCTTCAGACGAATATCCAAGCGTAAATATCGGCATACTCGATTGGTATAATAGCGTTATCAAGCTAAGTGGCAGAGTAAAGGAAGATATCCAAGCAGTAGCTGAAAAAATCCTTGCCGCTTGGCGCAGATATAGCGACGTTAGCGTTGGCGTTATCGCTGAAACCGATGCACCACACAACACTATCACCCCCATTGCAACCATGGAAGACGACACCTACTCGCTATACCTTATCCTACGCAATAACCGTACTGACGAAAGCCATCCTTACGGCATTTACCACCCCACCGAAGATATGCACAATATCAAAAAGGAAGGTATCGGCCTAATCGAAGCTATGGGTACGTTTATTCTCCCCGGTCGTCTTGCAAGCGAAATCACCAAAGTAGTCGAAATTCTAAGCGGAGCACACAGCTTGAATTTTGCAGAGCTTAGCGACGAGTCCAATCCTCTTTGCAAACACCTCGGTATGATTGCTCAACTCGTAAACGACCACGGCGTAACAAATACCCCCGAAGATGCTGAAAAAGCCGTAATAGATTATATCAACAACACTTGCGTAAGGATTTTGGAATGCACTGCAGTATTCAAAAACACCGAAATCGGTCAACAAGCGTTTGAAAAATTCTTGAACTCATTGGAAATCAAAGCATAATGGCACACGTATCACTCTATAGAAAATACCGCCCATCTACTTGGGATAAGGTTATAGGTCAAAACCATATCGTCACCACCCTTATCAATCAAATCAAGACTGATACCGTTGGTCACGCTTACTTGTTCACCGGTACTCGTGGTACGGGTAAAACGTCAAGCGCAAAAATCTTTGCGCGTGCCGTCAACTGCCTAACCCCGGTAAATGGTTCTCCTTGCGGAAAATGTGCCGCTTGCCAAGGCCTTGCCAACAACAATAACGTTGACATCATAGAAATGGACGCGGCCTCCAACAACGGCGTTGATGAAATCCGTGACCTTAAGGAAAGCGTTCACTTCCAACCATCTATCGGCAAATATAGAGTGTTTATCATCGACGAAGTTCATATGCTCTCCATTAGCGCTTTTAACGCCCTACTGAAGACGCTCGAAGAACCACCAAAGCACGTAATTTTTATTCTTGCTACTACCGAAGTTCACAAATTACCGCAAACAATTCTTTCAAGATGTATGCGCTTTGACTTCCGTTTGGTTTCCCAAGAAGAACTCGTTGCGTTACTAAAAAATATTTTTGACGAAGAAAATTATCCATACGAAGTAGAAGCATTGGAGCAACTTGCCATACACGGTCAAGGTAGTGTTCGTGATACTCTTTCACTTGCGGATATGTGCCTAAGCTACTCGCCAAGCGGACTAAAATATCAAGACGTTTTGGAAGTTCTCGGCGCAAGTGACTTCGACACCCTATTCACCCTTGCAAAAGCTATACTTGAAAGCGATACCGCAACCGTAATCCAAAAGACGGAAGAAGTTTATGCTAAAGGCAAAGGTCTAACTACGCTAAACCGCGAACTTGCAGAGTTCTTTAGAAATCTTATTACTATTAAGAATATCCCCACGTGGAAATGCGGATTTACCACAGACGAGCATAAAGAAGTACTTGCTCTCGGTAGCGAGCACGACAACTATCAAATCGCTCGCGTAATGGATATACTTGCAACAAGTGAACAAAATCTTAGATACACTACTCAACCGCGCATCGTCTTTGAAGCACTACTCGTAAAGGCAAGCGAGCTTAAAACCGAAGCTTCTAACGAAGCGCTATCGGCACGTGTAAATGAGCTCGAAAAAATGGTACGTAAGGCAGCTTTAAACGGTATGCCCGTTGCATACACTCAAAGCGCTCCCCAACCTGTATCTAAAGCAAAAATCGAAGCGGCGCTATCCAAATTTGCTACCAAAGAAAAGGAAGCTCCCGTTTTTGAAGAAGCTCCCAAAAAGGCAGAACCAGACGAACGTGCAAAGATGGTCGTAGGACTACTTTTAACAGCGTTACGCGAAGCTGATTATACTATGTTATACAGCGCTCTCAGTCGTCAAAGCAACTACTCTCTGCAAGACAAGGTTTTGAGCTTCAATATTAACGACAATGCAACTAAGGCGCTTTTTGAAAACGCCGATAATCTTGCTATTTGCGAAAAGGCGCTCAAGGCTTCAACCGACGATGAAGAGTACACTTTTAAGCTTGAAAACTCAAGCTCCGGCGCTCGCAAAGTGAACGAAGAACAACACAAAAAACTCGTAGAAGTATTTGGTACCAAATACGTAGACAGAAACAAATAAATTAACGTAATGCGATTTACTCGCATAGATTACTTGGAGGTTATATATGGCAAAATTTAACGGATACGGTGGTGGATTTGGCGGTGGCAACAATATGCAACAACTTATGCGCCAAGCACAACAAATGCAAAAACAACTCGCTGAAGCTCAAAAAGAACTTGCTGAAAGCGAAGTAGTTGCAACTTCTGCAGGCGGTATGGTCGAAGTAGTTATGGGTTGCGATAGAACGCTATCATCCATTAAAATCAAGCCCGAAGCTGTAGATCCCGATGACGTTGAAATGCTTGAAGATATGATTATGGCAGCATTTAACGAAGCAATGAAGCTCGTTGAAGAAGAACAACAAAGAGTTATGGGCCCATTGACCGGCGGCGCAGGTGGTCTTGGAGGACTATTCTAAGATGCAACCCGAAGCACTATCCAAACTTATTGCCGCTTTTAGGAAGCTCCCTGCCGTTGGTCTCAAAACGGCAACTCGTTACGCATTCCATCTCATCGATATGAGTGACGAAGACGTACGTGACTTCGTAGACGCAATAGAAGAAGCAAAGGAAACCATACGTTTTTGCTCTCTTTGTGGCAATTATACCGATAAAGAAGTATGCGAACATTGCCAAACTGCTGATAAGACGGTCATTTGCGTAGTAGAAGAACCACGCGACATAGGTGCATTTGAAAAGCTTGGCACCTACAACGGACTATACCACGTTTTACACGGCGCGCTCGACTTCCAAAAGGGAATCGGTACCGAGCAAATCCGCATTAAAGAATTACTCCAAAGGCTTGACGGCGTAAAGGAAGTAATAATTGCCACCAACCCCGACGTTAGCGGAGAGATGACGGCAACCTATCTAAGCCAACTACTCAAGCCCCTTGGCATAAAGGTTACCCGCCTTGCACACGGCATCCCAATGGGAAGTGAAATAGAATATGCCGACGAGATGACTTTATCGCGCGCACTATCAGATAGAAAAGAAATGTAATAATACTATCTATACTAAAAAAGCCCACAAATTTGTGGGCTTTTCTTATTTTATATAAACTATTATATATTTACAATTATTGCCGGAACTACACCATAACTCGTTGTGTTAACATATTGATTTCCTGTCGTTCCTATCGGATTAACCAAAGCAACCATACTACTTGTATTAGAGTCAGCTGAACGCAACCACCATAAACCTTTGTAATCTACGTTTGGACTACTATATAACCCTTGAGCCTTTGCGTAATCTGTTGACCATTTGCGTAAATTTGATGAATTAAACCCTAAAGCCGTGTCCGTAACATCTTTGTATGACAGCAAAAATACATTGTCGGTTGTATTGTTTTGACAGTTAGCATAGTCGTTATAACTACCATCATAAGCAGTTGTTTTGTTATCTAACGACTCGGCTATAATAGCATTCTTTTGATTGTCGCTGAATGCTGCGTTATAAAAATCATTATTAAGCCATTGTCTCAATGAACTTTGTTCCCAGTTGTTTGCGTAAATGGTCTTGTTTCCGTTCTCTCTCGTGTTTCTATCAGTATAAAAACATTGTGAGTCTAAAATAAGCTGACTTACTGCCAATGCCTTACCATTATTTTGCTTTACAACGCTCCATCTAATAGGCTCATACTTAAACCAATAAACGGTTTGTTCCAAATATCCGTTATCGTCTTGATACGTAGCACTACTTGATCCTGAATTAATAGTTGAGGAAGGGCGATAATCACTGAAAATCACACCACGATATTTTTCGCCATTATACTCCTTGTCTATATACCAAGCATAATACTCTACAGCACCATATTTATAATATCCGTATGATATCCATTCTCCTTTTTGCGAGTAGCTTGGTGCCTCACCTGCGCTTTGATTCAAAATATCTATCAAACTTGTATCTGTGACTTTACTTTGCGGATATAGCCCCAACGTAAACGTGCTACCATTTATACTCAATAGCCTATTACACTTTGTACAAACTCCATCCTCTTCTGTATGCTCTGGTGCCGAACACCTTTGACAGATACAACCATTACCCATATTATGTATAACTTGATTACACCTTGTACATACGCACCGCTCGTTGAGATCGTGACCTTCATCACAGTTGGCATCTGCAACACAAGCTACCATACTAAAACACGAAACAATCATTATAATTATTAACATTAGCCTTAGTGCTTTCATTTCGTTCTCCTAAAATATTAAATGGCAAAAGTATAAACGTAATCATCCATAACGAAGCCGCGCCCTATGTCGGTGACTATGGAATCGGTTTGTATAAATCCGAAACGCTCGTATGCTTTGATTGCCCTACCGTTACCTTTGTTTACGGTTAAGTAAATTGACTTGAGCCCACGGGCTTTACTTTCTTCTTTGAGCATATTGAGTACGGTTTGTGCAATACCCCTGCCGTAATGCTCAGCTTTAAGATAGAGCTTAGACAAGAACATTTTATCTTTTTCTTGCACGATGCCTACGTAGCCGCAACGCATACCATCTCCAATGATAAAGTAATATTCATAGCCGCTCTCAAGCTGATTCTCAAAAGCTTGCTTGCTTTGAAAAGACTCCACCATATAGTCCACTTGCGAAAGTCCAAGCAAAACGTCGTACGCTTCGTGCCACACTTTGCTTGCAAGCGCGGAAAGCTCTTCTAATTGGTTAAATTGTACTTTTTGTAGTTCTATCATATTTATATTATAGCATATCATAACGCGCAAAACACGGCTTTTATAAAAAAGCGTATTTTTTTTGCAATCTTGGACAAACTACTCGTAAAGGAGATTTTGTATGTTAGTAAGTATGATAATTTTGGGCATATTGGCTCTTATGATAATCGTAGGTCTTGGTAGACCAATTCTAAAGGATTTAAAAATGAGCTGGATTATCCCGCTCGTATTCTTTGCCGTAGTAATCGGCCTAAACTTTATACCTATTATAAACCTTGGTGCCTTTAGTTTTAGCGTTGGCACACTCGTATTTTATATCGGTATATTCGTTACCTTCTTTATCTTCAGCAGACTAAGTAGCTCCATTACCGCAATGGGTCTCGGTCTTATTGCAGGTGGTCTGATTTACGCTGCAACGAGAATATCCTATCTCACCGGTAACGAATTTTTTGCAACCACCAACTGGGTATACGCTCTCGTATTGGGCATACTGATGTTTGCTATAACCCGTAACGGAAAATACTCGTTCCTTGCATCGGTTATTGCAATGCTACTAAGCAATATGCTCGTCCAAATCGGAAGCGATACCGTAAGCCTAAATTACAACTTCGGTTGGACTATGCTTGCCTCAGGCGTGGCTTTCACTCTACACGCAGTATCTTATCTGATTATGGAAAAGTGGCTTCCACATACCAATATGAAGGATTCCCGTTTGGCACATATGTTTGAAAGCGGTAGATTGGAAGATTAACCCTTTAATCTTCCAATTGCACCTATGATATCGGGTCTTATTACAACTTTTGAACGGAGCTTTAGGCTATAATACTTTTCGGGCGTAAAGCTCCTTAAAAAGGCTTTTAATTTGTAGATAGTAGTGCAATCCACAACTACGGATTTTAGGTACGTAGCGTTACGTTCTTCCATTAGAAGCTCGCTTGGAGCAACGGCAACTATCTTGCCTAATTGCCTTGCAACGGATATCTCGTAGCTATTACCCGTAGTTATCACGACGTCGGACCTATCAAACAGCATAGGGAGAGATGCACCTTCGTTGAAAGCGTTTAATCCTTCCTTTAGCGCTTGACGATAGGCTCCACGATTATCACCTGCATAAACGATTATATTATATTGGCCGTCATAATCTTTAAGTGTGGCAAACACCTTTTTATGATCGGTCTTGTCACTATTTGCAAGATACAATAAGGTACTTTTACTCTCGTCAAAGAACAATCTAACGTTGCCCTTTAGCTCCTCTTTATCGAAGTACTTCGATTCAATTGGAAGAGCGGAAAGTGCAATCTTATCTTTGCTAACGCCACACTCTACCAGCTTGTTTTTCAGTGGAATATTTTCAACTACGTATCCGTCCAAGTACGGACTCACCAAAGACTTGTTCAGCGTATAGTCGTCGATTATATTGATTACCTTGGTTTTAACTCCTAAACTGTCCCTTGTCGCAACGGCTTCAACGAATGCTCCGTACCCTATCGTAATAACAAGGTCAGGCTTAAGCTTGTGGAAAAAGGAACGCATTTTTATATAGCTTTCTTCTTCCTTAAACTCCCACGTCGTTTCAGGTAATTCGTCAATATTCTTATACATTTTACGCTCGGTTTTGCGAGCGTCGATTTTTTCTTTGTTCACCTTGATACTCGTTAGATTTTCGATAAAATCCAACACGGGATTTGCGTGCAAATCCATATCGTCAATTATGATTGTGCGCGCATAAGGATATTCCTGCCGTATATTTTCCTTTACGGCAGTAGCAAAATCTCCCCTATATCTATCGGTAAAAATAAGAATACTTTCCATTATTCAACGACTATCGGCACGATAAGTGGACAACGCTTTAGCTTTGAGTAGAATATGCGAGTTAGCGCCTTTTTGATTTGTCTTTCACTTTCTTCTCTCGTAAGCGCATAGAAATCGCCGCCAACGATTTTATATTGAATGGGGTCTTTTAGCTCCTCAATAAATTTTTCTTCAAGCTCAATACCCTTTGGTATAATCTCGACAGCATCGGAGTTCTCGGTATCGTTTACCTTTGCAACGACTATTACGAGTCCTTCAAAAGCTATCTTACGCCTATCCAGCATTTGCTCGTACTCCGTTTCCAAGCCGTCAACGACCATCGTTGCCCCTGCTTTCACGGGTGTATCTTGGAGTAGGCCCTTTTTGCTGACGTCAATGCAAAAACCAAGTTCGGGAATTAAAGTATTATACTTTGGAATACCCATTTCGACTGCAAGCTCTTGGTGGCGCTTCAAATGACGGTACTCTCCGTGGACGGGAATAAAGTACTTTGGAGATATAAGCTGAAGCATTAGCTTTAGCTCTTCCCTACAAGCGTGCCCTGAAGCGTGGATTTCATACAAACTCTCGTAGATAACCTTTGCGCCTTGCTTACTTAGGTTGTTGATTACTTTGTAGATACTACGCTCGTTGCCGGGTATGGGTGAAGCAGAAAGAATAACGGTGTCACTCTCACCAATGACCACCTTTTTGTGATCGGCAAAAGCCATACGCGTAAGGGCAGAGTCGTGCTCGCCTTGCGTTCCCGTTGAAATTATACATAGCTTGTCGTATGGTATTCCGCTAATTTTATCGAGTTCTACGATAGCATCGTAAGGATAATCCATTGCGTGCAGCTTTTTAGCAATTTCGACCATACTTTCCATGCTTCTTCCGCTAAACGCTACTCGCCTACCGTACTTGATGGCAACGTTGATTATTTGCTGTACGCGATGGATGTTTGATGCAAACGTCGCAATAATAATGCGGTTATCTTGGTTATCGTTGAATATGTTATCCAAGCTTTTACCCACTTGCGACTCGCTCATCGTATATCCGGGGCGCTCGACGTTGGTGCTGTCTTGCAACATTAGAAGTACACCCTTTTTACCTATCTCGGCTATACGGCGAAGATCGGTATGCCTTCCGTCAACCGGCGTGTGGTCTATCTTGAAGTCACCCGTATAAAATACAACACCTTGCGGCGTTTCGATTGAAAGCGCGAAGGAGCCGGCAATAGAGTGCGTAACCGCTACGAATTCCACTTTGAAAGATCCTATTTCTATCACCTCGCCGTCTTCTACTACGATGCCGTCAGCTTCCTTAAATCCGTTACGTCTTAGCTTGTTATCAAGGAATGCAATCGAGATATCCGAGCCGTATACAGGCACGGGGATATCCTTTAGAAATACGGGTAACGCACCGATATGGTCTTCGTGTCCGTGCGTCAAAAAGACTGCCTTTACCTTGTCCTTGTTCTCGAGTAGGTAACTATAATCGGGGATGATATAGTCTACGCCCGGATTGATTTCCGGGTCGGGGAAGGACATTCCACAGTCAATCAAAATTATATTATCGTTACATTCAAGCGCCGTAAGGTTTTTACCGATTTCCCCTACGCCACCAAGAAAAATTATCTTTAGTTTTGGTTTTTGTGCTTTTCCCAAAATTTTACTCCTTTATTATTTTCGTTCAGCTTAATTATAAACCAAACAAGCATATTATTCAAGCGTAACAATATTTTGCTTTTTGACATTTATTGAAATTGCCTATTTACAAGTAAATAAAATAGGTTTATAATAGAACAATATTATAAAATTTTGGAGGCTTACTATGAAAGTTTATAATTTCTCAGCTGGTCCAAGCATGCTTCCCGATGAAGTAAAGCTCTCTGTTCAAAAGAATTTTGTCAACTACGAAGGTAGCGGTATGAGCGTCACCGAAATGAGCCACCGCTCAAAGTGGTACGATGCAATACATACCGAAGCTTTGAGTTCACTCCGTGAACTAATGAATATACCCGAAAACTATGAAATACTATTCGTTCAAGGTGGAGCAAGTCAACAGTTTGACGCAGTTCCGCTCAACCTACTACAAAA
>JAFTZC010000055.1 GCA_017461065.1 Clostridia bacterium
AAGCCAATTTCGCACTTCGCATTTTGCATTTCGCATTTTACGAATGTGATTATATCACAATGAGCAATAGTTCAACAATAAGTACGCTTACGCTTGCAACAAGAGCGGTGGTGACTAAGCTGCGTTTCATAAAGGCGCAAACGAGAGCTACTGCCGTGCCGATGCTTGCGGAAAGGATACTTCCCGATGAGAATATTATGAATGGGAAGGTCATTGCCGATAGGACGGCGTAAGGAATATAGTACAATAGTGAGTTGATAAAGCGGTTTTTTATCTTCTTTTTGAACAAAATCATCGGTATTAGCCTGATTAGATAGGTTATCAACGCCATTGCAAGCACCATTAGAAAGGAGTAAAGTAGGTTATCCATTTTGCTCCTCCTGTGAATGGTCTTGGGTGGTGGATTCTTCCTTAATCGGGAAGAAAATCGCCCCTATTACCGATGCGACTAACGCCGAAATGATATATGCTATCCCACTTGAAACAGTGTTGAGTACGGGGGTGAAATAGAACAAGCAACTTAGCCCTATTGCAATGGCTACTACCACGAAAACCTTTTTGTTGCCCATACCTGCCGGCACTACGATTGCAATGAACATTGCGTATAACGCAATCGACAAGGAATTTAGCACTATTTCGGGTAGGAAATTGCCGGCTAAACCACCCGTCAAGGTGCCGAGAGTCCAAAAAATAACGGGGAGCAGTATCAGCCCATACATATATTCCTTGGTGACTGGCTCTTTTTTGGATACGGCTACGCCGAAAATCTCGTCGGTAATGCCGTAGGATATCAAAAATCTATCCAAAAGCGTCACCTTTTCGTCAAGGCGTTGGGATAGAGTAATGCTCATCAAAAAATATCTTGCGTTTATGACTACTTGGGTGAGAAGTATCTCAAAAACCGTGCCAAGTGCAATGATTACGCTTGCCCCTGCAAACTGACCTGCACTCGTAAGATTGGTTAGCGACATCACCGTCGCCACAAACCACGGCAGTCCTTGGCTAACGACAGACACACCAAAAGCAAAGGATACTGCAAAGTATCCTGCTGCAATCGGTATTCCGTCCTTTAGACCTTGTTTGTAGGTGAGTTTCATTACTTATCAAATGCGAAATGCGGAATGCGAAATGCGAAATTAGCTTCATTCCGCTTCGCTCCACTCATATGGTTTTATAAGATTTCGATTATTTGTTTTACTGCTTCGTCGATAACCGTGGTGCTGTCGGTTGCGATGGTGACGTCTGCCATCTCGCGATATATCGGCTCGCGTACTGCGTATAAAGCACCTACGCCGTGCTCTTTGGAAAGTGGTCTGCCGTCGGAAGGTAAAATGTTAATATCCCTATCAAGGAACAGCACGGTGCCATTTGCCTTGAGTCTCTTGCGGCTTTCTTCCCTAAGGATTGCGCCACCACCCGTAGCAATTACTGCGCCAAGATGAGCCGATAAGCTTAGGATTATCTCAGCTTCCATATCACGGAAAGTGGGCTCGCCCTTTGAAACGATTACTTCTGCAGGAGTTACGCCGTATACCCTTTCAAACTCCTTGTCTGAATCATAAAACTCCTTGCCAAGTGCTTTTGCAAGGCGTTTGCCGTAGGTGGATTTACCAGAGCCCGGCATACCTATGAGCACCAAATTCTTCTTCTCGTTTAAAATCTCGCTTAGGATATTTCGGGCTACTTCGTCTTCAATTTTGGTGTCCGTATATAGCTCGTATGCCTTTATACCTTGCCATATAAGCATATTGAGTCCGTTGCCACATCTTAGTCCCAAGCTCTTGGCTTCACCAATCAAAGCCGTGGTCAGTGGATTGTATACTACGTCGTATACTTCTTTGACTCTTGGAAGTCTTTTTAGCTCCACCATTTGCTCGTCGATATGTGGGAACATTCCAACCGGCGTGGTGTTGATTACCACGTCGGCGCAGTTATCTTCATACAGCATCGTGTATTTATAGTCGCCACCGCGTGAGCAAATTTTAATATCCTTTGCTCCTGCTTTTTTTGCAACGTAGTTGGCACACTTCGATGCGCCACCCCTACCAAGAATGGCAACCACTTTGTCCTTTAGGTCGATGCCACACTCGATAAGGCTCCTTGACAAACCATAGCAGTCGGTATTGTAGCCGTATAGCTTACCATCCTTTTTAACGACGGTATTTACTGCGCCAATCTCTTCAGCTTCAGGTGAGATAAAATCAAGGCATTCTATTACCGTTTGCTTATAGGGTATGGTTACGTTGAAGCCATCGTAGTCCTGCTCCCTAACCCACGCCTTAAATTCTTCTTCGGTGGGAAATTCCTTTACGCCGTAGTTAAGCCCCAACCTAATATATATATCGGGGCTCATCGTGTGGGGTAGGCTCTTGCCTGTAACAAAATATTTTCCTTTGAGTTCGCTGTTCATATACTAATCCTTGCTTTGGTTTTCAAGTAGTTTTTGATATATAGCAATTGCAACTGCACACTCCACAACTGCAACGGCACGCGGTACTATACAACTATCGTGTCTGCCCTTGACCGAAAGGCGGGTGGGGGTAAGGGTAAGTAGGTCTACGCTATCCTGCTCCTTGGCAATGGACGGAGTGGGACGCATAGCTACCCTTAGAGTTAACGGCATACCGTTGGTGATACCACCGTTGATACCACCTGCGTGGTTGGTTAGCGTTTGCACCTTGCCACCAACGACGGCAAACGGGTCGTTTGCAAAGGAGCCACGCATCTCGGTTAGGTCGAAGCCTGAGCCGAACTCAACGCCCTTAACACCGGGTATACCGTATAGGTTAAAGGCAATTTCGCTCTCCATACCATCCATAAGGTTGTCGCCAAGCCCTACGGGGAGACCGTATACTATACACTCAATGCTACCACCTACGGAGTCAAGCTCCTTTTTGGCGCTTAGCACTTCTTCTACCATTTGCTCGGCGTTAGCAAGCGTTGGCAATGCTTCCTTGTGACAGGCTTCGATTTCCGAAAGGGTAACTACGCCGTTTTTGTAGCTCTTGCCTTGGACCTTGCCTATACTCGATACGTATGCGCCGACTTCAATGCCCTGCTCCTTTAGAGCGTCCTTTATAATAGCTCCAACAACGCAAAGTGGTGCCGTTAGGCGCGCACTCCATTTGCCACCACCTGAAAAAATTCTTCCATACTTTACGTACGATACGTAATCGGCGTGAGATGGTCTTGGAATGGTGTTTAGGTTACTATAATCTTGTGGTTTGGTATTTAAATTTTGGATTTCTGCAATTATATCACCCGTGACTACGCCGTCCGTGACACCGCTTACGAAGGTTACTTCGTCGCGCTCAATCCTTGGAGTTGACCAAGGGCTTTGGCTTGCGCCACGGCGCTTTAGCATAGCGCGTATGCTATCCATATTTACCTTGGTGCCAAGGGGTAGTCCTTTGATTTTTGCACCAACACACTTTTCGTGCGAGCCACCGTATATTTCTACTTTAAAGCTCATACACGTCACCGCCTAAGGAGATAAAATCTTTTATGAAATCGGGGTATGACTTGGCTACGCACTCAATTCCCTTTACGGTGGTTACGCCACTTGCAAGCGAGCCTAAAACTGCCCCACTCATAGCAATGCGGTGATCGTTTTGAGAGTCAACCACGCCGCCACTAAGAGAATCACAGCCCCAAATCTTAATATAGTTTTCGCCACTTTCCACCTTTACGCCAAAGGCTGAAAGCATATCGCAAACTGACTGCACCCTATCGCTTTCCTTAATCCTAAGTCTGCGCGTACCCGTGATGGTGCTTACGCCCTTTGCGTTTGCGCAAGCTACGGAAAGTATCGGTACGATATCGGGAGAGCCGTCTGCATCAAAGTTCACGGCGTTCAGTTTGCTACGCTCGGCGACAAGCACGCCGTCCTCAAAATAAACCTTGCCACCCATTTCTTTTATGACGGAAAGCACTACGCTATCGGGTTGGTAGTCGGGGTATCTTAGTCCCTTTAGCTCCACCTTGCCACCAAGCACGCCAAGTACTATCATAAAGCAAGCGCTCGACCAATCGGCGTCTACGTCTACTTCTTTTGGTAGCTCGCCTTTAACCACGCTAAGGGTATAGACGTTATCCTTGAAAATAACGTTTGCGCCAAATCTCTCAAGCACGCCTATGGTGATATCTATATATCCCTTAGAAGTGATTTCGCCTTCCACTTTTAGCGTACCACCACCGAGAGCGTATAGGGTAAGAAGCATACCCGTAATATATTGGCTGCTTGCGGTTGCATTAATTGTAAAATGGTTGGTGGTATATCTTCCGCTAACCTTTACGGGAAGATAGTCACCACTAACGCTCACACCGGCACGCGCCATACATTCTCTTAGCGCGCTGACGGGGCGCTCGCCAATCCTCCCCTTACCGCTAAGAGTAAACTCGTCGAGATAGAGCGGTAGAATGGGCAAAAGGAAACGCATAGTAGAGCCACTTTCGTTTACGTCAAACGAAGTTGCCCCCGGGGTAAGGTTGCTTGCATCAAGCACTACGCCGTCATCCGTCCAATCTACCTTTGCGCCAAGCCCTTTGGCACACTCAAGCGTTGCCAAGATATCTTTTGACTTTAGGCTACCGTTTATTTTTACGTTAGCACCCGAAATTACGCTTGCAAGTATCAAGCGGTGGGCAACCGACTTTGAAGAAGGGACGGTTACAACCCCATTTATAGCACTTTTTTGAAGGGTTATATCACTCATTTTTGTCTTGCTTTTTTGTCGGCACTTTCCTTCATCTCGGTGCCTACCATAAGTAATTCTTTTAGGTGTTCTTCATCGCCGCTTTGAATGGCTTCTTTGTATTCGGCTATATGCTTTTCAAGGTCGGTTATGGCGTCAAGGAGATACTCTTTGTTTGCCATAAATAGCTCCGTCCACATAACGGGATTGAGCTTTGCAACACGGGTAAGGTCCCTAAACGAGCCTGCCGAATATCCCACGTGCTCTTGGGAAAGTGGGTTCTTGATATAAGCCGAGCTTACGATATGGGCAAGCTGTGAAGTGTAAGCAATAATCTTATCGTGCTTTTCGTAGCTCGACATAGTGATGCCTTCACACTTCATCTCGCTGAAAAACTCCTTCATAACCGCTACTGCTGGAAGGTCGTCCATATCGACGGGGGTCATAATGATATAAGCCTTTTCAAACAACGTTGCAGTCGAGTGACCTACGCCCGAAAACTCTCTGCCGGCCATAGGGTGACCACCAACGAAGTATACGTCGGGGTAAAGCTCTTTTAGCTCCACCATTTTTTTGATGATATCCTTTTTTACGCCGGCACAGTCGAATACTATCGCACCCTTTTTGAGCCTGGGAGTAAGGCTATCCAAAATTGAAAGCGTTGCGCGTGGGTTGGTGGCAATCATCAAAATATCAACGTCTATACTTGGACTATTGATATCGAGCACTTCGTGGTATGCGTTGAGAAGCGCACCCTTTTTGAGCGCTTCGTCACTTAGGTCGTAGGCAAGCACCGTGTGAGTGGTGTTGCGCATAATTTGTCTTGCAAGCGAGCCCCCTATTAAGCCGAGCCCTACTATACCGATTTTCATATTATCTTTCCTTGTTTACGAGTGGTAGCATTACGTCGATAGCCTTTACGACGTCGTCGAATTGCTCGGGACGGAGAGATTGTGCACCGTCACAAAGAGCCTTTGCGGGATTGTTGTGTACTTCGATGATTAGACCATCGGCGCCTGCACCAACGGATGCCAAGCTCATAGGCTTTACAAGACGGCTAAGGCCCGATGCGTGGGATGGGTCAACGATAACGGGAAGGTGAGTCTTTTCCTTTAGAATCGGAATAGCACTTAGGTCCAAAGTGTTACGAGTGTATGGCTCGAAGGTACGGATACCACGCTCGCATAGTACGATGTTGTTGTTGCCTTCGCTCATAATGTACTCGGCACTCATAAGCCACTCTTGGATGGTGTTTGCGAGTCCTCTCTTTAAAAGTACGGGCTTATTCAAACGGCCTACTGCCTTTAGAAGGTCAAAGTTTTGCATATTACGTGCGCCGATTTGTACCATATCAACGTCTTCAAACGCATCGATGAATTTTTCGCTCATAATTTCGGTTACGATTGGTAGACCTACTTCTTCACGAGCCTTTTGGAGTATCTTTATACCGTCAACGCCCATACCTTGGAATGCGTATGGAGAAGTACGTGGCTTGAATGCACCGCCACGGAGCATAGTTGCGCCCGATGCCTTGACGGCTTTAGCGATTTCGATAACTTGCTTTTCGCTTTCAACGCTGCAAGGACCTGCGATGATGGGGAAGTGAGTACCACCAAACTTGACGCCCTTTACGTCGATGATGCTATCTTCGGGATGGAACTTTCTGTTAGCATTCTTAAAAGGCTCTTGAATACGGGTTACGTTTTCGACGATTTCAAGAGAGTGGAGAAGCTCGATATCAACCCTTGAAGTATCACCGATAAGACCGATAACGGTAGCGTTAGCACCGGCTGATACGTGGGTATCAAGGCCCAAAGACTTAATCCAAGAAAGGAGTTTGTCGAATTCACGTTTGCTACATTGATTTTTGACTGTTACTATCATATTGACCTCTTATGAGTTTATTTTAATATTAAAAAACCACGCTTGGCGTGGTCTTAAAATTAAATGTATATGTCACTTAAAAAAGCCCACTCTTAACTATACCGTCCTGCGGTAAAAGTAATAAAAAGCATAGATGTTAAAGCTAATGGTCTTTTTCATACACAAATTATATTCCTATTATATAGAGTTGTCAAGAGCCTATAAGGAATTTTTGGGCAAAAATTTAGCGGTGTGAACGCGAGAGCGTTCGCACGTGAAGTTTTTACTTGCGAAAAAGTGAAGTTACTGCGTAGTGAAGTTTGAGCTAAACTCAAGTGAAGTTTTTAGCTGAAGCTAAAAGTTATGGATTTTTGAGAGTGAAGAATGCGAAATGCGAAGTGCGAAATTGGCTTCATTACGCTACGCTTCACTCACAAGGAATCCTTGCTGAAAGCTTTAGCTTGAAGGCTTGCGTCCGTTAGGACATAATTGCGTTCAAGAGGCAGCGCGAACATAATTGCGCCAACTCGTTGGCATAATTGCGTTTTTGGAACAAAAACATTATTGCGTGCCGCAAGGCACTTTATTGCGTACGAGCATGGCAAGTACTTAAGTTTGCATTTTTATCCACTATCTTTCAAAACTAAAGACCTTAGTTTCCCCTTCTTCAAAGCTTGCCTCTACGGAGCTACTGCCGTAAACGGAAACTTTGATATTTTGCGCTTTATCGCTCTTTACGGTTACTCGCACTTCATTTTGAGTCCACCAAACGTCAACTTCGGCGTTAGTGCGAGCGCGTAAACCTGTGATGCTTCCCGTCGTCCATTCGGTGGGGATTGCAGGTAACGCTTCGATAACGCCCGTGTTGGAGTAGAGTAGCATTTCGTCAATAATACCAACCATACCTATGCCCGTATCGGTGCAGTAAACGCCAAGTCGCCTATCTATATTATGGTCGGTCATAAGGGAGGTGAAGTATATCTTGCTACTTACGAGAGTATGTAGTGCAAAGGCAGTAGCGTCAGCGTTTTTGAGCCTTGCTCCAACGAGTGCCTTGTGTACCCAGCCGTGAGAAGCGGTGTCGTCCTTGCCTTTGTTTAGGCGGTTGCGGTTGTCGATGGCAACGTTGCAAGCTTCTCTTAGTTCAGCGTCGGTTTGCGTTTCGTAGGCAGGCCAGGCAGGATAAAGGTGACTGATGTGTCGGTGCTCGTTGTTCTCTTGGTATTCGCTCATTGCCCACTCGCAAAGAGCTCCCGTTTCGTCGTACTTATATTCGGGAAGACGAGATAGTAGCGTGGTCCACTTTGCGATACGTTCTTCGTAGCCATCCGCCTTGACGACGTTTTCCATAACGATGGTCATATTGAGTCCTTCGCGCGCAGCCGATATATCCATAGTTGCGTTGGCAGTTATAGTTGAAGTATAACCGAGCGGATGATTTTCGGGTGAGTAGCTTGGGATGATGAGATATCTTTCGCCTTCGCTTAGTTCCGTCTTGCCCGCTTGATAACAAGCCTTGCCGCTAACGTCGGTATAATACTCGGGCGTGCAAAGTTGGTCCCAGAAGTTTGCTTGCTTGTTGAGTAGTGGGAGCAGAATATCCCTTTCAAGGTCAAGGCTCTCGCCGTTATAGTCAACGGTCACGTTGCCGTAGCATTGCCAAAATTCATAAATGGGAGTGAGTAGCCAGCTCGCGCCTGCGTTCCAATATTCAAAGGGATACCACTTGTCGTACTCAACCATCATAGCCCTGTCGCCGTCGGTGTTAACGGGCACTTGGATAGCGTCCACCATACCGTATACCTTAGAAGCGTTGTCTTCCCAATCGGGGACTTGGCGAAGTATAAATTTGATAAACCCAATGCCTGCTTCGTAGACGTTGCCGGTGTTCATTCCACTCACTTGCAAATTGACGTTGGCATCCATAGTATATATGCTACGCCAACCCGGATTCCATTCACCCGTCCACATTCCGTATAGGCGTGGCGCCATAGAGCCACCACAGCAAAGCTGATTGTATCTGCCCTGTGCGTAGGCACGCTCGATGAAGTCGCCTTCGATTTCCTTGGACGCCCTTTGCTTTTTGAGTAGCTTTTCGTTTGAAAGGGAGCTTAACCCATCTCCGCCAACTTCAAAGCTAACCGCATTGAATGCTGCGCCGTGCTTCAATGCGTGCGGTGCAAGTGCTTTTTGGTAGCTAAAGCTACCGTTTTCCGTATATTTTTGGACGACTGAATCGGTATGAGCATACAAGCTATCAAGTAGCTGATAGCTTTGTTTAGCACTAAAATCGGCGTACTCGCCCATATCGTAAGTTCTATCCGACACGGTGATGAGATACACTTCGCTTGCGTTTTTGATTTGAACTCCGTAGTTTGCGCTTACGCATTGCGCGTCGCGTGAAGCCTTGAGTTCTATTCTCTCTTTGGTGCCACCGACGGTTACGATTTGAGTTAGCCCTACGTATCCACCATTCTTTAGTTCGCTATTTTCATAATTTGGATAATGAGCAACTTCGGCAATGTAGTTGCAGTCTTCGTCCACCAACTTTTTGTAAAGCATATTGGCTTCGTCACCACGACCGAAGTTGGGCATAGTGGAGTTGTCGTCTATGCTAAGGGTAAGGTTAAGTTTTGCGCCCTTACTCGACTCGGTGAGCTTGGTGATGGTTACGTTATCTTCCCTTGAAGTAAAGGTTACGCGCTCCCACGTGCCTTTGACGTCGGTGTACTTTACTCCAAGCTCGGCTGTAGCGTAATTTGTGTAGCGGATATAGTTGCGGTATAGGTGCTTGGTTTGGGATAGCCTTAGCCTATGAGATGGGTGGAAGCTATAGTTAAAAGTTCTGAACCTTCCGTTTACGTCCCAGCTGTCGTCAAAGTTTATGACCGCTTGCCTTGCATCGTGAAGCTCATCCCCAACTTCGTCGGGAGTGTAGCGCGGCTCAGGGGACGGCATTATGAAATATATATTTTGATAAATATGGGTATCGTTATAAGGCGAGCCTTGTACGACTACGCCGTTAACACCGTTACCGCTAACCATACCTTCGCGCCAAGCGGCTGAATTAATACCGTTTGCATACAACTCGCTAAAGGTATTTGCGTAACTTATATTTTTTCCATCTCCAAGCATACTGACGTCTCCATATAAAACACTCTCGCTAAGCACGGGCAAAAGCCCACTAAGAATGACGGCACAACTTAGTGCCGCAATCAAAACGATAGAAGTTAGTTTGAGTCTTGTCTTTAGCATAAACTGATTAAATGATGAATTGTGAATGAGGAATGAGGAGTGGCTTCATTTCGCTTACGCTCCACTCACAATGATATTTCCATTCAGCACTCATCACTCCTAATTCCTCACTCTATAAAACGCGATTATTTAGATGAGATACTAGCAAATCATATACTCATAAAACGCGTTAGTTTGGATGCAAGCCGACGCAAAGCATAAAAGAACGCGAAGGGACTTTACTAAGCGTAAACGACCGAGCGGGCTTTTGTGCTTTGCTATGGATGGCGCCAAAATAACGCGTTTTACCATTTGTTGTACATCTTCTCACAGAACGCATACATATCCTTTATCTCAAGAACAGTGCCGTCATCAAGAGTTACGGTGCCGTTCCACAATCCGTGTACTTGGTGACATACGGTCTTGGCAATGCCTACGTTTAGGGGGTTGAAGTTATCAAAGAACGGCGTCATTACAAGGTCAAGACGGCCGTCGTCGGACTTAAAGTGCCAGGGCTCCATCCAGCGTCCGTCGGGTTGGTCAACTACGTCTACGACGCCAATCTTGTGTGCCTTGCCGTCATAGAAAAGCATAGTTTCGGTAGCGTTATCTTCAATACCGATACCCCAAGTTAGCTCAAACCCGAAAAGTTTGCCGTCGGGAAGACGTGTGGAGCCGTTTGCCCAATACCACATATTTTTATATGGCCACGGGCCTCTGCCCCAGTCGAGTACCATATAGCTGTTATCCCTATTAAAGGTGTACTTTAGCTCGCCGCCAACCTTAACGGTACCACTCGTTGGCATACAGTTAATTTTGTTGGTTAGGAAAAATCTCGTCTTATTTTCAAAGGGGGTTGCGATAGTAATGCTTTCGGCATTTGGGTCACGCTCTGCAATAAGCTCTACTTCGAGCTTCTTGTTCTTGTAGTAGAGTCGTCTTTCGGTTTCGGTGACGTCTACCTTGTAGAGCTTTGCGCCTTGTCTATCTTCAAAAGAATAAGGAGCGTCGCCGTTGCGGTTTACTTGGTGGCTGTTGACGGTGAGAAGGTGGAACATCATATCGCTCCAGCGCTCGCCAGTGACCATATCGAAAACTTCGATTTGACCAACGGAAGCAATGGATATGTTAAAGAAGTTCATTTGAACTACCATTCTGCCGTCGCTTACTTGGTAGAAGTCCCACTCCTTGATGCGTAGCTTGGGCGCCTTGATTGCTTCGCGATTGTAGGTGTATAAATTACGCTTACAATATCCGGGCTTTGCAAGTGAGCCGTCTTCGGCAAGTAGCAAAGTTTGCTCTTTGATTTCAATTTGTTTTTGCATATTTGACTCCTTATTTAAAATAGGATTTTATTATAGGATAAAGTTTAGGCGAGTTGATGACGTAACTGCCGTGGTTTTCGCCCTTTAGTACCTTGAGCGTGGCGTTTGGAATGGAGCGCGCGATATACTCGGAGTGTTTGTATGGCACCATATCGGCGCTACCACACAAAATTAGGGTGGGTACGGTTATTGCGTTTAGGTCGCTTTCCGTTAGATTTGGCTCCTTTAGCATAAGCTCCAAAAAGGGCGACGGCTTGAATAAGTTTTGCACTTTGAAAAATGCCCTTACGTACCACTTTAGGCCCTTGGGCGTGACGTTTGCGCCACTCGAAACGAGAGTTCCAAGTAAATTTGGATATTTAGCAGCAAGCACAATGCCCACTATTCCACCATCCGAAAACCCGTACAAATTAGGCTTGTTAAGTCCCAAGTCTTCAATGAAGCACTTTACGTCTTCTGCCATAAGGTCGTAGTGGAGCGGAGCACTTTGGGATTTACCGTGACAACGGCTATCTATCGCGTAGACGGTGTAGTCGTTTTTCAACTCCGAAATCAGCTCGGTAAATATCGAGTTATCTTCGCCGTTTCCGTGCAAAAGTATGAACGGCTCGCCCTGTCCGTACCTTTCATAATTTAGCTTTATACCGCTAAATATCCCTTCCATACCGATAATATAGCATATTTATACCCCCATTTTCAATATCGACCTAAAAAAAATGTGATTTTTCAAAACAAAATTCTTGCATTATTAATAGAATAGTATTATAATTAGAGAAAATTTTTTTTATTTAAGGAGAAAATATATGGAAAAAGTTTATAATCCTTTTGATAACTTTTGTTCCGTTCTCGACAAGGCAGCTGAAGCAATCAACATGCCAAAAAACGACTATGAAATTCTAAAGCACCCCGAAAGAGAATTGAAAATCGCTGTTCCTGTCGTTATGGACAATGGCGAACTTAAAGTATTTGAAGGCTTCCGCGTTCAACACAGCTCTCTTCGCGGACCCTGCAAAGGTGGTATCAGATATCACCAAAACGTTAATATCGACGAAGTTAAAGCTCTCAGCGCTTGGATGACCTTCAAATGCGCTGTTGCAGATATTCCCTACGGTGGCGGCAAAGGCGGTATCACCGTTGACCCAAGACAACTTTCAACCAAGGAGCTCGAAAGACTTACCCGTAAGTATGCTGCAGGTATCACCCCCATCGTTGGACCTTTCCAAGACGTTCCTGCACCGGACGTCAACACCAACGCTCAAATTATGGACTGGTTTGTTGACACCTATAACACCATCAAGGGTGGCGACTTCCGTGGCGTAGTTACCGGCAAGAGCCTTGCAACCGGTGGTTCTCTCGGCAGACCCGATGCAACCGGCCGTGGCGTATCTATCGTAACCGAAGCACTCCTTGAAGTAAACGGCATCGACCCCAAGAACACCAAGATTGCTATCCAAGGTATGGGTAACGTTGGCTCAGTAACCGCAAGAATTCTTGCAGGCGAAATCGGCGCTAAAATCGTTGCAGTATCAGACGTAAGCGGTGGCCTTTACTGTGAAGACGGTCTTGATATCCCCACCCTATATCAAATGGCTCTCAAGCGCGAACTCGTTGAAAATTACAACGCTCCCGGCGTAAAGCACATCAGCAACCAAGAACTTCTAACTTGCGATTGTGACGTTCTTATCCCTGCTGCTCTTGAAAACCAAATCAACGTTGAAATCGCCAAGAACCTCAAGGCTAAAATCGTTATCGAAGCTGCTAACGGCCCAACCACCGTTGAAGCTGACGCAATCCTCGAAGAACGTGGTATCCAAGTTCTACCCGACATCCTTTCAAACGCAGGTGGCGTAGTAGTTAGCTACTTCGAGTGGTGCCAAAACATCCAAGGCTACTACTGGAGCGAAGAAGAAGTTAACGCTAAACTAAAGGTTAAGATGATTAACGCATTCAACGACGTTATCGCAATGGCTAAGAAGTACAACCTTTCATACAGACTTGCAGCTTACGCAGTAGCACTTAACCGCCTCGTTACCGTTGCTAAAGCAAAGGGCATCATCTTTGGCGCATAATGCTATAATTACTACAGTTAAGAAAGGAACGCGAGAGCGTTCCTTTTTATTTTAAACAAAATAAGGAAAGTTTTAATTATGAAATGCTTGCCTGCGGCAACATGAAATGCTGCAAGGGCAAGCCTTGCACGTGAAATGCTGATTGCTTATGCAATCACGTGAAATGCTTTGCCTTGCGGCAAACAAAAAGGTATTTAAGTATATTTTAGAGTGTAAAGTTACTTTTAACTCCTTAGGATATGCTTAATCCTTTTCGCAAGCGTAAGCTTGTCATTTCATGCCGAGCGTAAGCGAAGGACATTTCATGCACTCGCAAGGCGAGTGGCATATCATGTGGCGTAGCCAGCATTTCATGGAAAAACGTGATTATTTAAATAAGATAAAACAAAACAAATTGACATTTATATTCGTTTGTGTTACTATCAAAGATAGTAAAACTAAAGGAGTTTTTTTATGCCAAAAATTACTGTTGATTGGAATACCGTTATCAATTTTGTTACTGATGCTTTCGTCGGCGTAGGCGTCCCACGTGAAGATGCTGAAATCGTTACCGACGTTCTCGTTGAGTCTGACCGCAGAGGTATTGAATCACACGGCGTAAACCGTTTTAAGCCTATCTATATCGATAGAATTAACGCCGGTATCCAAAATCCTGTTACTAACTTCGAAATTATCAAAGAAACCCCCACTACCGCAGTCGTTGACGGACACAACGGTATGGGTCAAGTTATCGGCTATAAAGCTATGAAAATGGCTATCGCTAAGGCTAAAGAATATGGTATGGGTATGGTTGCCGTACGTAACTCTTGCCACTACGGTATCGCAGGTTACTACGCAAGTATGGCTGCTGATGCAGGTTGCATCGGTATGACCGGCACCAACGCTCGTCCATCAGTTGCTCCTACCTTTGGTGTTGAAGGTATGTTTGGTACCAACCCCTTCACCGTAGGTATCCCCACCGACGAAGAATTCAACTTCATCTTCGACTGCGCTACTTCAATCACCCAAAACGGCAAGATTGAATACTACGAGCGTATCGGCGAACCCGTTCACCCCGGCACTATCATTGATATCGACGGCAACGCTGTTGAAGGCGATGCAGGCGACGCTCTAAGAGCTATCCGTAAGGGTACCGCTGCTCTCACCCCCCTTGGTGGTATCGGCGAAGCTCTCGGCGGCTACAAGGGCTACGGCTTCACTATGATAGTAGAATTCCTTTCTTGCATACTACAAGACGGCATCTTCGGCAAGGCTCTTGACGGCAAGGACGAAAACGGCAACATCAAGCCCTATCAACTCGGCCACTACTTTATCGCTATCGACACCGACCACTTCCTTGGCGAAGAAATCGCTCGCAAGAAGGCAGGCGACGTTATCCGCGCTACTCGTGCTTCTAAGAAGGCTCCCGGTGCTGAAAGAATTTACACCGCAGGCGAAAAAGAATGGCTCGTATGGCAAGATAGAAAGGACAAGGGCGTTCCAATCAACGAATCCGTTCAACAAGAAATGATTGAAGTTCGCAACAAGCTCGGTCTAACTCAATACGTATTCCCCTGGGAAAAATAAGGAGTAATATATGGATTACGCAAAAGAATCTCTAAAATGTCACTATAATTGGAAAGGCAAAATCGAAGTCGTTCCACGCGCTACCGTTACCAGCAAGGAAGAACTTTCACTTGCTTACACCCCCGGCGTTGCTCAACCCTGCCTTGAAATCCAAAAGGATATCAACAAGAGCTACGAGCTAACCCGTAGATGGAACCTCGTTGCAGTCGTAACCGACGGTACTGCAGTTTTAGGTCTTGGCGACATCGGTCCCGAAGCAGGTATGCCCGTTATGGAAGGCAAATGCGTACTATTCAAGGCTTTTGCCGACGTTGACGCATTCCCACTCTGCGTTAAGAGCAAGGACGTTGACGAAATCGTTAGAACCATCTCCCTTATTTCCGGCTCGTTCGGTGGCGTAAACCTTGAAGATATCGCAGCTCCACGTTGCTTCGAAATCGAAAGAAAGCTAAAGGAATGCACCGATATCCCAATTTTCCACGACGACCAACACGGCACCGCAGTAGTTTGTGCAGCAGCCGTTCTAAACGCAGTTAGAGTAGTTGGCAAGAAGCTTGAAGATTGTACCGTAGCTTTCAGTGGTGCAGGTGCAGCAGGTTGCGCTATCGCTAAACTATTCCTCAAGCTCGGCGTAAAAGATATCTATATGTGCGACCGCCAAGGTATCCTTAACATTGAAGACCCCAACGTTATGGAATCCAAAAAAGATATCGCAGCTATCACCAACTTTGCACGCAAGAGCGGAACTCTCGCAGACGCTATGAAGGGTGCTGACATCTTCGTTGGCGTAAGTGCTCCCGGCATCGTAAGTGAAGAAATGGTTGCATCAATGGCTCCCGGCGCTATCGTAATGCCAATGGCTAACCCCGTACCCGAAATTATGCCCGACCTTGCAATCAAAGCAGGCGCAGCAGTAGTTGGTACCGGCAGAAGCGACTTCCCCAACCAAATCAACAACGTTCTTGCATTCCCCGGTATCTTCCGTGGTGCGCTTGACGTAAGAGCTAAGGACATCAACGAAGAAATGAAGATAGCTGCTGCTAAGGCTATTGCATCTCTCGTATCCGACGAAGAACTTAGCGCTGATTACATCATCCCCAAGGCATTCGACGAACGCGTTGGCAAGACGGTTGCCGCTGCAGTTGCCGAAGCTGCAAGGAAGACGGGCGTAAACAGAATTTAGTCCCTAATACAACTTACCAAAGCCCAAGCCAAGCGCTTGGGCTTAATAATACCATTTATATATGAACTTAGACGTAACCTTCTTTTTGAACAGCTTGCTACTTGGCCTTGGACTTGCAATGGACGCCTTTTCGGTTTCTCTTGCAAACGGACTCTGTAACCAAAAAATTAAATTCCCAAAGGCTATGGGGATTGCTACCACCTTTGGATTTTTCCAAGCTCTAATGCCATTTATCGGCTGGGTACTCGTTAGCACGGTTACAAAGTACTTCACCTTCATCGAAGTAGCTATCCCCTATATTGCGCTCGTACTGCTTGCCTTTATCGGTGGCAAAATGATATACGAAGGGGTAAAAAAGAAGAACGAAAAGGAAGAATGTCCCGTTAAACCCTTAACCTTTGGACCACTTATCGTACAAGGCGTTGCAACGAGCATTGACGCCCTATCGGTTGGCTTCACCATTGCCCACTACAACGTTTGGGAAGCACTACTTAGCGCAGGAATAATCGGCGTACTGACCATAGGTATATGTCTTGCCGGCGTATATATCGGCAAAGCCATCGGCACCAAGTTCCAAAACAAGGCAAGCATATTTGGTGGAGTTATTTTGATTATTATTGGTTTAGAGATATTTATAACAAACGCGATTATTTAGCGA
>JAFTZC010000006.1 GCA_017461065.1 Clostridia bacterium
AAACGCACTACCGCCCAAACCGAACGCACCCCAAAAGACAAAAATAAAGCTAAGCTACCGCGAGCTAATCGAGAGCGTTTTTAACCCAAAACGCACCAAATATATGCTCTATATTTCGCTTATGCTTGCACTGATGAGCTTTATAACACCGCTGAAAAGTTATTACCTAATAATGGCAAGCGTACCGCTTGTGATTGTGGTTGTAAGTTTTGCTAAAGCAAAACTTAAATGAGGAATGTTGAATGAGGAATGAGGAGCGGCTTCGTTGCGCTAACGCTCCACTCACAAGGAAATTTTCATTCAGCACTCATCACTCCTAATTCTTCACTCTCTAAAACGCGTTAGTTTGGATGAAAGCCGAAAAAAATAAAGTTCTAAAACGCGATTATTTAGATGAAGAGCGCGAAAAAGGCGAATTTCCGAAAGGTTGCTGTAGTAAACCTACTGCGCCTTGAGAAAATTCGCCTTTGACAATGCTATTCGCTAAATAATCGCGTTTTAGAGGTAGTATTCAAAATCAATATCCATAATACTTACCGTGTCACCATCTTGCATACCGGCTTCTTTGAGAGCGTCGATTATGCCCTTGTCGCGTAAGCAACGTTGGAACCAACGGAATGAGTCGCCGTCGGATAGTACGACACGGCGAGCAAGTTCTTCGACGTATCCGCCGGTAACGTAGTATACGCCGTTTTCAACGTTGATTTCAAAGGAGCTCTTGTCCTTTTCTTCGTACTCAAAGGGGATAAACTCAAGTGGTGCAACGGGTGGAATGTCCTTGAGCGTAGACGCCATAAGGTGCTTGAGCTCCGATACACCTTCGGTGGTAGCGGCTGAAATGCGTACTACCTTGGAGCCACATACCTTTTCGAGCTCGGCGATTGCGCTTTCATCTCCGTAGAGAAGGTCACACTTGTTTGCAACGACTATCTCTTTAAGCTCGGATAGGTCTTCGCTGTAATTCCTAAGTTCCTTGCGGATTGCAAGGTAGTCTTCGACGGGGTTACGACCTTCGGCCCCCGAGATGTCCACAAGGTGTACGATGAGCCTTACGCGCTCTACGTGACGAAGGAAGCTGTGTCCAAGGCCTACCCCTTCGCTTGCGCCTTCGATTAGCCCCGGGATATCGGCAACTACGAAGCTGTCGCCGTAGCTTTCGACCATACCAAGGTTGGGTGAAAGCGTTGTAAAGTGATAGTTTGCTATCTTTGGACGAGCGGCGGATATAACCGAGAGAAGCGTGGATTTACCAACGTTTGGGAAACCTACCAAGCCTACGTCGGCTATCGTTTTGAGCTCTAACTTGATTTTGCGAGTTTCGGTGCGTTCGCCGTGTTCGCTATATCCGGGCGAGCGGTGAGTGGGCGTTGCAAAGCGTGCGTTGCCACGTCCCCCACGGCCACCTTTGAAGATGAGAACCTTTTCGCCGTCGTTGAAAATATCTGCTATGATGCCGTTTGTTTCCGCATCGCGAATAATGGTGCCGCAAGGTACTTTGATGATTAGGTCTTCGCCTGCCTTGCCGCTACAATTCTTGCCCGAACCGTTAGCGCCGTTTTCGGCCTTGAAGTGTTGGGTGTATCTAAACGAAATAAGAGTGTTGATACTCCTATCCGCTTGGAAGTATATCGAGCCACCCTTGCCGCCGTCGCCACCATCGGGTCCGCCCGTTGCAACGTACTTTTCACGGTGCCACGCTACTGCGCCGTCACCGCCGTTGCCTGCTTTACAATATATTACTGCTACGTCAAGAAACATATAGTCTATTTCTCCTTATAGTACTTACATTCGTCTTTTATCAAACAATTTTCGCAGTCCGGTTTTTGGGACTTGCATACGTATCGGCCTTGGAATATCAAGGTGTGATGCAAGCTGTTCCAATCACTTTTTGGAAATGCTGCCATCAGCTCGCGCTCGACACGCTCGACCGTATCACCACTTGCAAGACCTATCCTACGCGATACCCTAAACACGTGGGTATCTACGGGCATTGCCGGTATATCGTATGCAACCGATAACACTACGCTCGCCGTCTTGCGCCCTACCCCTGCAAGAGCCGTTAGCTCCTCGAGTGTCTTTGGAACGACGCCACCGTGTTTTTCCATTAGAGCACGCGACATATTGATTATGTTGGTGCCCTTGTTGTTATAAAACCCACAACTGAAAATATAGGGCTTTAGGTCGTCAAGGCTAAGGGAAGCAAATTGCTCGGGAGTGTTGTATACCTTAAACAGCTCGCGCGTTGCGATATTAACTCGCTTATCGGTGCACTGCGCCGATAGGATAACCGCAACGAGTAGCTCAAAGGGCGTGCTATACTCCAACTCGCACCCAGCGTTAGGATGTGCAATTTTAAGATTTTTTAGTATCTTTTGGCCATTCATACCTAAAGTATACTATAAACTAAAGTAAATGTAAAAACTTTTTATAAAGTTTTATCTCTTAAAAACGCCCTGCTCCGTTTTTAGACCAAGCTCGCCGATAGTTGCACGCACCTTTTCAAGTGACGTGGAATAGAATAATACCGATAGTCCACAGCTTACCCCAAGAGAGCGCGGTGTGTTGATAACCGTGTTTGCTATGCGCTTGAGCGACAAGGCGCGCGAGAGCCTGATTGCTTCCGCTCTTGATTTAAAAGGAATCAACGTATTCATAATCAAAAATCTCCACAATACACTATATTATGTTTAATTCAAACCCGTGTATATATCTTGATAACTCCGCAACTTCCCGATTCAAGCCACGCTCGGTCATTAGCGCCGTTGAAAAGGAGCTAAAGCGTAGTGCAAACTCCGGCCGCGCAAGTCACGGCGAAAGCCTAAGAGCGCTACTTAAAATTGAAGAATGTCGCGACAAGGTACGTGCGCTAACAGGTATGAACGAAGTAGTGTTTACAAAGAGCGCAACCGAAGCACTAAACCTTGCCATATTCGGCTCCTACCATAAAGGGGAAATCATAACGAGCGTATACGAGCACAACTCGGTGCTTCGCCCTATCGAAAAGCTAAAAGACAAAGGCGCAACGGTAGTCTACCTTGAAACCAAAAACGACTTAATAACACCACAAGACCTTAGGCGAAGAATAAACAAAAATACCACTTTGGTGGTGCTCCAAGAGATGAGCAACGTCAACGGCAATATTCAAGATATCGAGAGTTTGGGTAAGTTACTCGCCGAATACGGAATACCCTTTATCGTAGATTGCTCGCAAAGTATGGGACATCTAAAAACCAACTATAAAGGGGTAACTATGCTTGCTTCCCCAGCGCATAAAGGTCTGCACGGGGTGCAAGGAACGGGCTTTTTGGCGTTTAGCGGAAGCGTTAAGCTTAGCCCCTTAATTTACGGCGGTACGGGCACGGATTCCGACAAGCTCACCCAACCCGAAACCATACCCGAAGGCTACGAAGCAGGCACGCTAAACACCCCCGGTATTGCAGGACTAAAGGAAGGAATAAAATACACCGAAAAGCACTTTAACCAAATAAATAAAAAAATAAAAGAGCTTTCATTGGAACTAATTGAAGAACTTAAAAAGATGAAAAATATCAAGCTCTACACCAACAATCTAAACGGCGTAATTGCCTTTAACGTGGGTGATATGCCATCCACCGAAGTAGCCGATTACCTTGACCAAAAACACAATATTTGCGTTCGCGCAGGGCTCCACTGCGCCCCACTCTATCACAAAAAATTAGGTACGCTAAGGCAAGGCGCAGTTAGAGTTAGCTTTGGCGTAAATAATAGCCGCAAAGAAGTGGAGAAGGTTATTCAAGCGTTAAGAACGCTTGGATAAATGCGAAATGCGAAGTGCGAAATGCGAAATGGGCTTCGTTGCGCTAACGCTACACTCACAAGGGAATTTTTTCTAAAGAAAGTGAAGCTGCTTGGCTGATAAGTGATTCACTTTGCAAGCAAAGTGAACGAAAAGGATAATTGATTGATTATAGTTATAATTAGTAAATCTCACTTATTGATAGCGTGGTAAAGTCAACTGATTTGACGTTCGCTCTATCAATTTCCATTGCCGTTACAACCTGATAAGGGTAAGGCGCAGTAGCATCGTTGTAGCCATCTTTATTTGATGAACTATCGCGTTTTTGAATCATATTTACTTTCAAACTATCGCCGATGACGGCATATTTAACATACCAATAACTAACGTTAGCGTACTTTGTATCTATGATAACTACTACTATTTTATTTTCAAAATCAACGGTTATCGGCTCGTTAAGAATTGCATTAAAAGCCTCTTGGTCTTTATAAATATAGGCAACGCACTTCGGTGACGAGTTATCAATTTCTATTTTTGAAGTTTCTGGATTGGTATAAAAGCAACCATACGTCCTATTTCCTTCAAAAAACTCTTGTTTAACAAGAATGCTATTATCATTTTCCCAAAACAGCCTTCGAGCATTACAGCCCAACGTTACGTCTGCTTCTATAATGCTATTTTTGGCTACGTCAACAGCAGTATCAATGGTTTTATACGAGCCAGCCCTATCAATTTTACCAACAGCGTCAGCGACGGCTGTAGAAACCTTTGCCAAGCCTTCTTCGTTAAAATCAAAAAGCTCTTTAGCTTTTTCGGCAAAACGATTAACGGAGTTCTTCCTTTCTTTTTTATATTGGTTTAGTTCAGCAATATCTTCAGAACTTAAATTTGTATTGTCAAA
>JAFTZC010000056.1 GCA_017461065.1 Clostridia bacterium
TATGTACAAGGACAACAATGCTGACGGCAACGTCGACTTTGATACTGCAACACAAGCAATCTTTGACGAAGCAAAGAACGCAACTTGGATGCAAGTTCCCGTTGGCGAAACCGTAATCATTAAGATTACTGCAACCGCTGACGTAAGCTTCACGTTTAGATGCGGAACTGCCGTACCTAACCTAACCGACGGCGAAGATTACGCAGGCGCAGGCACCAAGAACGATCCATACGTTCTCAAGTTTGGCGAAACAATGACAACGCCAGACTTTATCCAAGGAACGGGTCCTGAAAATCCTAGCGTTGATACTTATTACTATCTATATAAGGCAACGGCAAGCGCAACTATTCAAATCAACACCACCGATGCAGACGTTAGCGTATACGTAAACGGCTCATTCGTTGATATCACAAGCGGAAGCTTTGATGTTGCAGAAGGTGACGTAGTATCATTGGAAATAAGAACTACCAAAGAATATGGTACAGAAGACTTCTACTCAGGCGTAAGCTTCACGGCAAATATTGAGGAATAAAAGAGTTTTACTAAAACAAAAATGCACTCCGCAAGGAGTGCATTTCTTTTGTCCTAAATAATTTATTATTTGGCAAGAGCTTCTTCGGCGTATCCTTTGAGCTCGTCGTAGCCGTGGATAGATTTTACTATCTTGTGGGTTATGACGCCGTTTTTGTCAACGATAATGGTCATTGGATAGGTATCTCTACCACCAAGTTGCTTGTAGTACTTGTCTACGCTTGTTTCGACGTTTTCGTCGTCGTAGGTGGTTAGCATCTTAGTATTAGGATAGTAGGTGGTTAGATAGTCGGGAGCTTCGGGTGCAGTCAAAGAAGTATGCACGGCTATTACCTTTACCGAGCCGTCGTATTCGGTTGCGAGCTGGTCAAAATAGGGGAGCTCTGCCTTACAAGGACCACACCAAGTGCCCCAGAAGTTGATTACTACTACTTGTCCACGTAGGTCTTCGATATTGGTTGTGCCGCTACCGAATACGTTACGCATTTCGTAAGTGGGTGCAAGATTGCCAACCTTGTTGCCCACCTTTAGGTCGGGGTCGGTTGGGTTCGTGTGGGTATCGTTGCTACCATCGTCTTGAGAAAGGTCGTCGGTTGGCACTTTGTCTATGACGTTGAAGTAAACGAGTGCACCTGCAAGAACTGCCGACAAAAGGACTACTATAATTGCCGTAAATATTTGTTTTTCGTATTTTTTAAGCATCTTGTTTCTCCTTTTCGTCAACTTGAACGTTGAGAGTGGGCTCTATTTCGTTTGCGTGGAGCTTGAATTTGCCACCTTTCCAGCTTATTGCCTTAGTGGGGCAAACGGGGATACATTCACCACAGCTTATACATTCTCTGTCACCTACGTGCTTGATGTCCATTTTACAATGGGTTACGCACTTTCCGCAGTCTATACAGTTGCCCTTGTCGTAGGTAATACCTATAAAGCTAATCTTATTAAATAGGCTATACAGCGCACCGAGTGGGCAAATAAAACGACAGAAGAAGCGGTATGAGAATACGCTCATTACGAGCACTACTGCAAGCACTACGAACTTCCAAGTAAACAAGCCGCCAAGCATAGTTAGGAGCTCGGAGTTTACGGGGTTAGCAAGTAGTCCTATTGCGCCACCAAGCGTACCTGCCGGGCAAACGTACTTGCAGAAAGCAGGGATAATGCTGTCTTCCATAATGAACATAAGTGGGATAATTATTACGAAAACAAGCAAAAATACGTATTTTAATCCACTTAGCGCCCTTGTGACCGAGCTCTTTTTGACCTTAGGTGACTTGATTTTATAAACCAAATCTTGGATAAGACCAAAGGGGCAAAGGAAGCCGCAAATCCATCTACCGAAGATAAGTCCGTATAGGAGTATGATAGCTATCATATAGTAAGGCGCTCTCTTGTCGGAAGCTATCAAGGAGTTTTGAAGTGCACCGAGTGGGCAAGCCATAGCGGCACCAGGACAGGAGTAACAGTTAAGACCGGGTGTACAAATATTTTTGAGCGGTCCTTTGTAGATAGTACCCGTAGTAAAGCCCTTTAGGTTTGCGTTGAACAATAGGGCGGAGTAGAGTTGTATCAACCTTCTTTTGGAAGGAAGATATTTTTCCACTTTAGCATACAAATTTTTGAAAAAATCTTTTATTTTATCCATATTAACCAAGTCCTATACATTCGGTGCAGATGCGGATAGCCTTGCCGAGTACGTCAGCCATACCGCCGTTCAAAATACCAAGCACGAGTAGTACTACTGCGACGACGAATACGACGGCGCGTACTACCCAAACGGTGATATCTTCGTATTTTGAAAGGAGTGCTTTGAGTTGATTTACAAGTTGAACGGCCTTGTCAAGCACGTTTGCGGAGTAGAAAGCCGTAGCGCCCGACATAATCTCTTTGTTTTGCTTGATAGCGGATTTTAGGAGAGTAAGCTCGCGTTTTTTGGAGAGCTTATTGGAAAGAGAAGCAACGAAGCTCATACCCATTGCAACTATTGCAGATGGAAATACTATTAGAGCAAGGTCTTTTACCGAGCCGTTTACGTCCGCTTTAGAGTAATTTAGGGGATTTAGCGCAAAAACGAGAATAATCACGAGTGCGGCAAGCCAAATTGCTACGCTGCCTATGCTTGTGCCAAGACGAAGGTATCTTTCGTTGAGAACGGCCTTTTGCTCGGCGCTTTGAAGCTTTGCTACGTCTACTCTTTCAGATAGGGTAGCGTAAGCTTTGTCGTTTTCGACCTTTGCGTCCTTGGCGCTTAGCGGGAACACGAAGTGAAGCACGAATCCCACGACGACCAAGCAGGGGAAGGCGATAACAGGTGCGGCTATGGCCTTAAAGTGGCTTTCAATAGCGGCGGTAGTAAAGGGGGATACGTCTTGGGAATTATAGATATCAACACAGCTGACGATGAACAACACACCGACGGCTATTGCAAGACCGATTATCAAGACGGCGTATACGATATGCGCAATCTTGACGGCCTTATCTCTATCGATTCCCTTGTTGAGAGTGGCGTTTTCCATAGCGTTTTCTCCAAAAAAAACTATCGTAAAGGTTTACGATAGTTTATTATACATTAAATATGCCTGTTCGTCAAGGCGTAATAGGTGCTACTTGTTTAGCTCCTTTTTGGTTTTTTCTAACACTTTGGTATAAGGCATAAGCATACCTTCGTTCATCATATTACCTGCTTTTGCCATAATTTTCTTGTTTGACATAAGCGCGCCGATGAGATACATAGCCATCATTCTGCCACGTTTCTTTTGCGGGAAGTCGTATTGACCGTGGGCCTTGTAGAATTTATGGTCGGCTCTCATAAGACCTTGCATTTGCCAAATGAGGTCGCGGAAAATCTTCATACCACCTATACCCAAGAAGTTTTGTGGCGGTACGTATTGGTTTTCAAGGGCGTATTCGAGCGACTTAGCAAGCCTGTCAAGCTCGCCGTTTGGGTCAAACTCGTCGGTAGCAACGCCGGCAAGGAAGTTGCCGCCAACGCTTGCTCTGCCTTCGATTATAACCTTTAGGTTTTCTTCTTTAGATAGGTTACCGCTTACGATATAACCCATAGGCATACCCATAGTAACGGTACGATGGCCGTTGCAGAATTGTCTGTCGTCGTATAGCTTGAAGCTTGCGCCCATAGAGTGGTCCTTGATAGTAAAAGCCATTACGATAGCTTCAGCCGTTTGGATTTGGCCGCGCAAGAATTCGTCAAAGCCGTCCTTGTAAATGCACTTACCGCTGCTTGCGCAGTTGAAGCAACCAAGACAGCCACCTTTGAAGGGGTACTCGCGGATATTTATGACGCGAGTTTTACGTGGCATAACGGACGAAAAGTAAGCAATCATATCGTGGAGTTGCGTATCGTTTTCTTCAGCGTTGGTCAATACGACGATATCGCCGTTATCCTTTGTTTCGGTCACCTCACTTGGTTTTACGGGAACTTTATTTGGTGAAACTCCGTCAAAAGTGTTGCGTAAGATAATATCGTTTTCGCAAGCGTAGATAAGGTAGTTAAAAAAGTCTACGGCTTCCTTTTGACCTTTCTTTACGGTAAGGTCGTCCATATCCGCGCTAAGACCTTTTACGTACTTGAGCCCAAGGTCAAGTGCGTTGTCTTCCACGTAGCGATGAGCCGTCCAGTCGTAGAAGTGTTTGGAAGTGCTAATTTGAGAAGCATACTTGTCTTTTAGGTCCACGCCGTTTTCTTTTAGTAGCTCTATGAATCTATGTAGTTGATAGGGGGCAATAAAGGTGTAGACGGGGTACGAGAACAAGATAAGGTCGCAAGCGTTTAGCTTTTCGGCGGCAGGGGTGAAGTTCTTTTCAAGAGCCTTGATTTGTGCGCCTACGTGCAAATAGTCAAAGGTTACTTCTGGGAAAAGAAGCTCGAGATATTTGCTCGTTTGAAGGGTGATGCTGTTTTTGCCTTTAGGCGAGCCGTTTACGACGAGAACGTTTTTAATTTTACTCATAAATTTTCCTTATTTTAAGTTGATACCTAATTATATCATAAAAATAGCATCTTGAAACACAATATTTAATATGTTATGATATTTGTAGGTAAAAGCAAAAAAGGAGGATTTATTATGGCTACCAAATCAAAGAGTGGTCTTGGTGTAAAAACTTGGGTGGTAATCTGGGTTGCAGGCCTTGCAGGTCAGCTTGCTTGGAATATCGAAAACCAATGGTTTAACACCTTCGTTTACGGTAGAATCGGCGCCGTGCCGTGGATTATTACCGCAATGGTCGCAGTAAGCGCAATCGTCACTACCTTCTCTACCTTCCTATCCGGCACGTGGAGTGATAGAATGGGTAAACGTAAACCCTTTATCGTATGGGGATATATTTTCTGGGGTATATTCACCATCGTGTTTGGCTTGGTAGACCTGTTTGCAACGGGCTCGCTTGCAGGCAACGTCGTAGCACTCGGCGTTATGGTTATAGTGGCCGACGCTTTGATGTCTTTCTTTGGTTCGCTTGGTAACGACGCAGGCTTTAACCCCCACCTAACCGACATTACCACTCCCGAAAATCGTGGCCCACTCGGTGCTGTTATTGCAGTTCAACCCGTTATCGCAACTATAATCGGCACGCTAATAGGCGGTATTATCATCGATGCAGTAGGCTACTTTGCATTCTTCCTAATTATGGGTGCATTCGTAATATTGGTTGGTCTATATTGTATGTGGGCAGTCAAGGATAGCCCAATGCTTACCCCCAACGTGGACGAAAAGGGCTTCTGGCATCAATTTGCCCAAGCATTCAACTTCAAACTCCTTTGGAAGAATAAGCTACTCCTTATCGTACTTTGCATCTTTGCAATGTTCTTCATCAGCTTTAATATCTACTTCCCATATATGACCATTTACTTTATCCACTCGCTTGGATACGACACCGGTCTTGCAGGCGTATGGCTCGGTATCGGTTTGGTTATTGCAATACCGTTTACTCTTATTGCAGGTAAGTTTATCAACAAGCAAAAGTTCGTGCCCGTACTCATCGTTGCGCTCCTTATGAACGTACTTGGTCTTGGTATTATTTCCATTACCGGCGCGCTTAGTGGCACGGGTGCTGCAATGACTGCGGTGGTCATCCTTGGCACTATCTTCGTAGGTGGCGGATATATGTGTATCTACCAAGCCCTTATGATTTGGTGCAAGAACCTTTATCCCGAATCACAACGTGGTCAGCTCGAAGGCGTAAGACTCGTGTTCTACGTTTTGGTACCGATGATTTCAGGCCCCGTTATCGCAGAGCCTATCGTGGAAAACCTTGGTATTTATATCGAGCAAATGGAACAAAACGGCGCAATTCAACCCGGTTACACCCCAAGCTGGCACTTGTTCTTGATTGCAGCTTGCATAGCACTTTTAACCCTTATCCCAATCATCGGTGCTTGGCTTTATCAAAAGAAACACCCCGAAACGCTCTACATTACTTCCGAAACCCAAAAAGTAGCCGAAGCCGTAGAAGCATAAAGCTAAAATAAAAAATAAAGCCCCACTCAGACGAGTGGGGTTTTTGTTAGCTTTCATAGAGTGAATAGAAGGTTGCCGTTTAACCATTGAATTTATTAAGAGTGTGGTTCTTGATAGAAAGCCAAAGAGTAAAAAATAGGTATAAGCAAAAAAGGATAATGATATCCTTTTTTTCTTTTAGAAAACAGGCATTTTCGACAATAAACACAAAAAAACCAAATAGTTTTTTATTTGAGTGTTTTCGGTTGATTATTCCTGCTTTCTTTGATATGGTATATATAGTATTTAAAAATACTATAAGCAATTTTTTTGAATATCGCGGGTGATAGGCCCGTAATATAAAACTTTTTGAGGAGAAAGAGGTATGTTGAGACGTTTAGTAGTTTTGTTCGTCGTGTTAGCAAGCGCAGTTACGACGAGCGCTATTGCCGTTGGCGTTAGCGACAAAGTACTCCCCAGCTGTGATGAAGGTCACGTTTGTGAAGTAACTTCCAAAACCGATGCAACTTGTACCGAGGACGGCGTTGTCGTTGAGCAATGTTCAGAGTGTGGCGAGGAGCAAAAAACCACCGTTCCCGCACTCGGACACAATCTTGCAACCGTACCCGGCAGCGCACAAGAGCCTAACTGTGAAGAAGACGGCTACACCGGCGACGTAGAATGTATCCGTAGTGGATGCTCTTACGTAGAAGAAGGCGAAGTTATCCCTGCAGAGGGCCACGACTACGAAAAGA
>JAFTZC010000057.1 GCA_017461065.1 Clostridia bacterium
AAAGTGGTACGATGCAATACATACCGAAGCTTTGAGTTCACTCCGTGAACTAATGAATATACCCGAAAACTATGAAATACTATTCGTTCAAGGTGGAGCAAGTCAACAGTTTGACGCAGTTCCGCTCAACCTACTACAAAAAGGCAGAGCCGACTACATTGTAACAGGTAACTTCTCAGGCAAAGCAGAAAAATCCGCACGTAAATACGGTGATATCCAAATAGCAGCATCCAGCAAGGATAAAAACTTTACCTATATTCCCGAAGGCGTTACCTTCCGTGACGATATAGATTACGTTCACATCTGTCAAAACAACACTATTTTCGGCACTCGTTACACTGATAGAACCTTCCCCGTAACTGATGCAACCATAGTTGCGGATATGTCTTCAAACATTCTTTCCGAAGTAGTGGACGTTGAAAAATACGGACTAATTTACGCCGGTGCACAAAAGAACATTGGCCCTGCAGGACTAACAATCGTCATTATCCGCAAAAACCTAATTGGCAAGGAAAGTCCACTTTGCCCCACTATGCTCAGCTACAAAACCCAAGCCGATGCAAACTCACTCTATAACACTCCGCCCTGTTTTTCTATCTATATGGCAATGTTAATGTTTAGATATCTCAAAGGGCTCGGCGGTATCAAGGCTATGCAACAAATCAACGAATATAAAGCAGACCTTCTATACGATTTCATTGACAACAGCGCACTATTTACAAATCCCGTTAACGGTCTCGACAGGTCAATTATGAACGTACCTTTCGTAACCGGCGACGACGAACTCAACGCTAAATTTATCAAAGAAGCAGAAAAAGCAGGTCTCGTATCCATCAAAGGTCATAGACTCGTTGGCGGAATGCGCGCAAGCATCTATAACGCAATGCCCATTGAAGGCGTAAAAACTCTTATTGAGTTTATGAAGAAGTTCGAAATGGAGAATAAAAAATGTTTGACGTTCTTACCCTAAATAAAATCAGCAACAAAATATATAACGTTTTAAACGACGACTATCAAGTATCGGATAGCGCCGTCAACCCTGACGCTATACTCGTACGCTCGTTCAAGATGGACGACTATGAAATCGGTGACAACCTACTTTGCGTAGGTAGAGCAGGCGCCGGTGTAAACAACATCCCACTTGATAAAATGACCGATGCAGGCGTATGCGTATTCAACACTCCCGGCGCTAATGCAAACGCCGTAAAGGAGCTCGTTATATGCGCCCTACTGCTTGCAAGCCGTGATATTATCGGCGGAAACAAATGGGCAAACACTTTGGTTGGCAACGACGTTCCAAAGCAAGTTGAAAAGGGTAAATCTGCCTTCGGTGGTACCGAGATTTTTGGCAAGGCCATTGGTATCGTAGGCCTTGGTGCTATCGGCAAAAAGGTTGCTTTGGCTTGCTCAGCTCTTGGTATGAGCGTAGTGGGTTACGACCCATACTACAAAGGTAACGACGGCTTCAAGGTAGTATCTACACTTGACGAGCTATATGCCGAAAGCGACTATATCAGCTTGCATCTCCCCCTACTACCCACTACTCGCGGAATGATTGGTACCGATGCTATATCAAAGATGAAGGACGGCGTAATTCTCGTAAATATGGCACGCGGTGAGCTTGTTGACGTTCCCGTTTTAAAGCACGCACTTGAGTGTGGCAAGGTTAGAAGTTACGTCGTAGACTTCCCTAACGAAGATTGCCTTAACACAAAGGGTATCATTGCTATCCCTCACCTTGGCGCAAGCACCGAAGAAGCCGAAGAAAACTGCGCTATTATGGCAAGCGCTCAAATTAAAGAATACCTTGAAGACGGCAATATCGTAAACTCCGTAAACTTCCCAAATATCAAGGTAGAAAGAAAACTCGAAAATCGCCTAACCATAATCTACAACGCAGGCACCGGCGCACTTGAAAACATCAAGGCTCTTGCTGACAAAACAGACTGCACTCTAAATTACGCCGAGCGTAACACCATAGGATACGCAATCATCGATACTGCTTCTACGTTGTCCCTTGAAGACGACGAAAATCTCGTCAGCTCTATTGCCGACCTTGACGACATAATAAGCATTAGAATACTTTAATCTAAACGTATAATATTAAAAAAGGAAGCAATTGCTTCCTTTTTTAATTTAAAGAAATTTATTCCTCATAATTGTAATTAATTACAACATTTTTTGAAATGCCACTATCTTCTATACCCTCTATTTTTTCCCATTCTTCTTGAGTCCCTGTATAATTTATAGTTATCAATGATTTGCTATTGCTAAACACACCACTATCTATATAAGTTATAGAGTTACCAATTACTACGCTGGTTAGGTTAGCACAATCATAGAATGCATACTGATAAATTTGCGTTATATTTGTGGGTAAAGTTAACTCCGTTTCATCTCCTATATATCCTATTAAACTTGCGACTTCTTCAACTGTATAGATTATATATCCATTATCATCAGTATCTAACTTACTTGGACTATCTATGCTTTCATATATATCTTTTGCATAATATCCGACGTAACCACTATCACTACTTCCCTTTTGTATTTTTAATGAAGACAAATTGTATACTTCGACTAGTCTATAGCAAGCTTCAAACGCAGAACTACCTATGCCTATTATTGACTTGCCAATTGTTACGCTCGTTAGACTAACACAACTATGGAAAGCTTCCTCTCCTATACTTGTTACTAAATTGCCGATTGTTGCGCTTTTCAAGCTGCTACAACTATAGAAAGCATAATCACCTATACTAATCACCGAGTCTGGGATTACTATGTCAATTAGATTATCGCAATTATAGAATGCATTATCTCCTATACTTGTTACTGAATTGCCAATTATTGCGCTTGTTAGCTTAGCACAACTATGGAAAGTTCCCTCTCCTATACGTGTTACCAAATTGCCGATTGTTGCGCTCATCAAACTGCCACATTTATAGAAAGCATAATCACCTATGGTAATCACCGAGTCTGGAATTACTATGTCAATTAGATTA
>JAFTZC010000058.1 GCA_017461065.1 Clostridia bacterium
AAAGCTCTATGCGGACTTGCCGCGATAGCCGTCGTGTATTATCTATACGTCACTATCGCCGAAAGCATTATATTGAGCTTCTACGTATACAACCGTGAAAGTCTATTCCTAAAGCTATTCGTCAGCCTTATCGGCTTCGTTATGGCGCTCGGTGGCATAAGCAGTATCGTTAAGAGTCTGTTCTTTAGCGGAGATAACGAGCTTCTCATTCGTTTCCCCGTCAAAGTTATGGACGTCTTTACCGCTAAAGTGCTCGTTCAAGGCGTAATGACCTTTATATATCTCGTGGCCATCCTTTTGCCACTAATGATAGTTTACGGCGAAGTAACCAAGCAAACGCTTAGCTACTACCTAATGATTCCCGTTGGCATAATACTCAGCTATGCAGTAGTGTTTGGCGTATCAATTTTGTTTGCAATACCCTTTATGCGCGTAAAAACGCTCGTTAAGGATAAGTATATCTTTACGCTCGTCGTTTCGACGCTGACCATTGCCGTTCTTTTTGCAGTATATATGGTAGCAGTACAATCCCTTATGGAGTTTATGCAAACCAAGGCAGTATCCTTCTTTAGCGACGGCATTATGGGTAAAATCTTTGCAGCAAGCGAGTATTTTTATCCCTTTGCTCAAATCACCGAGCTAATGGAGCTCAAAAACCTTTCAGTTGCCATTCCCGTTGCAGTAGGAGTGCCCGTAGTGATTTTGCTCGTCGATTTCTTGATGGTCAAAAAGTACTATCTAAAGATTATGCTCCGCAACCTTGAAATCGAAGGTTCGTCCTTTACTAAGTATAGCGTTGACGTGGTACGTCCGCACTTCGGCTCACTTCTCAAAAAGGACTTCTTGGAGATATTCAGAAGCTTTAACTACTCCTTCCAATATCTTGCAATGAGCTTGTCCGCTCCCGTTATGGCATATTTCAGCACTCGCTTAGCAGTTGCTATCGGCGCCCAAACCATAGGCGCAATGATTGCTCCTGCGCTCGGCGTAATGGTAATTCTATTATTCGTTGCCATTCTCGTAAGCTTTGCCGCAACTACCGTTTCACGCGAGGGCGATACCTTCTATATGACAAAGCTCAGCCCCGTACCTTATACCACCCAAATCCTTGCTAAGTTTACCCTATATATGATAGTGTCGGGTAGCATAGTAATCCTAAGCTGCTTGGTGGTTTGGCTCGGTGGCTTCGTAGACGTAATAACCTTCTTGGTTATGCTTGCAACTTGCTTGATGTTTGCAGTAGGCGAAATCTGTATGGCTATAAAGATTGACCTTGTAAAACCACGCTTCCCCGTAGGCGAAGGCAGAGAAATGACTTCGGGCTCACCCAACGTATTCATTTCACTCGTAGTAGGTTTGTTGTTTGCGCTCGGCGGCGGTATATGGGCAATAGCCGGCAGCTATATCTTTGGTCAAGAGTTTGCACTCGGCATTCTACTCGGCGTAGCATTCCTTTACTGCTTGTGCTCGGCACTATGGTGCTTCGTTGGGCTCAAAAAGGCTTACGCCAAGATTTCACCGGCAAGATAGGAGGATGGAATATGAAAAAAATACTCATCGGCTTACTTATTTGTATCCCCCTTATCATAGTTTTTGCTATCGATATTAGTGGCGACATCATCGCAACTTCAACCGATATCACCATTGAAGAAATCACCCTTTACCACGACGGCGATTTGCTTGACGACGTAATTGAAGTGGAAATCAACGACTACGTAAATCGCGCTTATCGTATCGAAGCGGTAACTTATCCGTCCATTGCGGCAAAAGAGCTGATTTGGTCGTCTTCCGACATAGGCGTTGCTTCCGTTGACGCTAACGGCGACGTAACCTTTACCGGTAAGGGCTTTGGCGAAGTTAAGATTTTCTGCCAATCTAAAAACAACCTTACCATCAGAGCTACTGCAACTTTCTACGTAAGCGGTAGCGAAATCTACTCCATCCAAATCGTAAAGCAGGGCGAAAGCGAGTATTCGAGTGCAATTAGTATGG
>JAFTZC010000059.1 GCA_017461065.1 Clostridia bacterium
GCGAAGTTAAGATTTTCTGCCAATCTAAAAACAACCTTACCATCAGAGCTACTGCAACTTTCTACGTAAGCGGTAGCGAAATCTACTCCATCCAAATCGTAAAGCAGGGCGAAAGCGAGTATTCGAGTGCAATTAGTATGGTTCTCGGCGAAAAGCTACAACTTACCAAAATCGTACTTCCCGCACCTGCTATAAGAGAGAAAAAGACCACTTGGACTTCTTCCAATCCCGCAGTTGCAACCATCGACGGCAACGGTATCGTAACCGCACTTTCACACGGCACCACCACCATTAAGGCATCAGTACTTGAAACTGCACGCAACGAGTGGATTGAGAGTGAAGTAGAGCTAACCGTAAACGCAAGCAGTGCAATTCTCAAGAAGAATTCTCTTGTAATCGCTGCCGACACCGTTGACCTTGCCGCATACGCATACAGCGCAGGCTTCGAGCTCGTTAACGTGGTTGGAAATGCAAGCGTAGACGGCACGACGCTTAGCTATCAAGGGGATAGCGTAGGCGAGATTGCCTTGAAGGTCAGAAAGGGCGCAAGAGAAGAGCAGCTTAAGGTTAGATTTACCAAGGGCGTATACGAGCTTACCTTTGAAAACCTTGATTACCTAACGGCAAACCAATGGGCTGACGGCGCGTACGTAAACCTAAAGAACTACGAGTTTAGTTTGATTGCCAAGGTAGCCAACGACGACTATCAAGGCGAGTTGCCAAGTGATATTACTTACGTAGTAAGTAACCCAACTGCGGTAACGCGCGAAGACGACGGCTCTATCTACGGCATAGGCGAAGGTGGCGCAACCATCAGCGCAGTAGCAAGCGGATTTAGCAGCGCACAAGTTGAGCTATCCGTAAAGATACCGCTTGAGTACGTTGCAATCACCATCGACAACGACGAAGACGAAAGGGGTGTTGAAGGCACTCGCGTATGGGGCAATAAGTTTGCAGTCAAGATAGACCAACTACCCGAAGGCTACGACCTATCCACCGTTACCCGTCCCACCGTCGACTTTATGTACGGCTACGTAAATACCTATCAATTTGAAATTGCAACCTATCGTCCAAGCGGCGCTGACCTTACCTTTGAATACTACTCAACCAACGAAGAATACGCAACGGTCGACAAAAACGGCGTTATTACCTTTAAGGAAGCAGCAGTCGGCAACCAAGTAGGCGTATATATGATTGCAAAATACTCCTACGGCGCAAACGCAGCCCGTGACGGCTACGTGTTCAACGTAATGGACGGCATCAACTTGGGTTGGGAAATCAAGGAAACCGACGACTGCGTAAATCTCGAAAAACTTACTGCCGACCCCACCCTTGTCAACTACGATATGGCAATGATGTTTGCTTACTTTATGGAGGGTTGGTACTTTGAGTACGATAGACCCGAAAACTGCGTGGACGGCAAGCAAGTTGAAAAGGAAAATATCGTTTTGCAATGCGATATCTATTATCACCCCGACCACTGGGAGCCTTTTGCGCTAACTTCAATTTACGGCAACGGCTTTAAACTTGACGGTAGATTTAAGGTATCGGCAAACGACTCATTCCTACTCAAGATGAACAGAACGCTCGGCGGAGACATAGTTTTCCAAAACGTAGTTCTCAATAGTGCAGAGCCACCGACCGACTCGGGAGATTGGTCAAATCTAAAAGAAAAGGGCGGCTATATCGCAGGTATCGGTAACCAATTCTGGGAAGATATGGACTATCACTACTATGGATACTGCGATTGCGGAGCCGACCCCAAACACGTAAATTGGTGGGAGTGCCCCAACTGGCCCGACCCATATTGGGTGCTTGATAAGGAACGTGACGAAGACGGCAAGATTAAGGTAAGAGAAACCAACGTAACATTCCGTTTCTGCCAAATCCAAAACACCTTTAACTCCATAGTCGTAAAGCGTGGTAACGTTCTCGTCGAAGGATGTATCTTCCGTAACACCGTGTCCGCTGCAATTATGTATAGCCCACAATTTGCAGACCCTCTAAGCTTCAAGGACAACACCAGCCTAACGGTTAGAAATTGTATCTTTGCAAACTCACTTGCCCCTGCAATGATGGTAGTTCCACCATTTGGCAAGGTTGCCGATGCAAGTATGATGAATATATCTATTGAAGGTCAAAACTACGTTTACAATTGGCAAAAGATAAAGGATATCGACCTTGCTCTACTTGAGAAGGGCTCGATTGAGAATATGGATAACTTCGTCGACTATATCAATAGTACGATAAACGATACCTTCCAAAAGGTACTCGCGCGCGAAGAATACGACGATATCAAGGTCAAGAACAGGGAAACGGGCTCAGCCCGTAGTGAAGACTACGTTAACTTGACTTTCTGTGCACTCGGCCTTTGGTACGATTCCTCCGAGATACCGCTTCACTATGATTCAAGTGAATGGAAGAATATCAACGCCGACGTAAGCGACCTTGGCGGTATTATGAGTATGCTTGGTAAATATCCCATACAACTCCTAATGAACTACTCCGAAGACGAATCGTTCAACACGATGCCCGGCGAAAACTACGACACGGCTTCAGACGAAGATGGCAATCCTATTTGGATGAAGCGACTCCGCGGAGAAGCATAGTATTCAAAAACGGTCCACTCGAAAGAGTGGGCCTTTTTTTGAGTGATATTCAGCTAAAGCTGAGTGATATTCGCTTGCCGTTGCAAGCGAGTGATATTTTCACGCTAAGCCGCGTGAAAGTGATATTTTTAGCTGAAGCTAAAAGTTGTGGATTTATAGAAAATGATGAATGATGAGTGAGGAATGCGGAATGACTTCATTTCGCTTCGCTCCACTCACAAGGCTTCGCAAAGCATAGCGTTGCGAAACGCTCGCTATTGACAGCGATAAGCAATCGTGATAACATAATCATATAGGTGTGCTATGAAAATTTATAGGTTTTTGTTATCACTCTTACTCATATTAGCCATAGCCTTTGTGATTGTAGGGCTATGTTCTTGTGATTTTGTTAAGGACGATGAGCCGTTTGACGGATACTCTGACGTTAAAAACGTGGAATATGACTTGAACTTTATATCAATCGATAGGGCAAAGGAGTTGTTTGCGAATTCGTTTAATCCATTGATGCCGAATTACGAGTTTTTGAAGAACAGCCGTTATGAGAGTATGTTTAAGAGTGGAACGTTGGGTGATGCATTGCTCGAAACACAATACAACTATTATCTCTCAATTAACAACCCAAGTAAAAAATACCTTTCGGAAAAAGCTATTTATGAAGCCTATACGCTTTCAATCGCAACGCCTACTATATGGGACGAACCTGATTTTTACGGATTGGAAGCAGAGGACTTGACGGGTTTTAATCATAAAGCCGTTTGGTTTGATTACGATTACTTTTATGAAAAACTTAGAGGGGTAGAAGATAGAGAAGCAAACGCGCAAGCCTTTGCCGATTATAGCGCAAGTTATAACTTTGCACTTGGTGCAAATGAAATGCCACATTATTACGTTTTTTATCCCACTACTTCAAGGGTTAGCTTCGTAACCTTTAACGCATATAGTGACAGCATAAAAAGTGATTACGCAAACCATAAGTATCCACGTAATTTGGAGCTTATCAACTCAAGTGACCCCAACGTAAAGAGCACGACCACGACCTTTGAACACGACGGAATAACCGTAAGCTTGCATATTATAGAAGAAAAGAAGGTTTGTGACTTTTACGTTCAATTCAGTGACGTTTTGTTCCCAAACGGAATAGAAGACTCGGAGTTGCTTTATAGTTACGAAGACGGCTGTTATCTTGAAACTATATGTAGTGCCGATTTAAGAATAGACGGAGTAAATTATACTATAACCTATCCGTTAATGAATAGGCTCATTACGTACGACTCAACCGATTTTGGTAGTGTAGAGTCGAGTGATTATTCTAAACTTGTTAGAGTAGCCCAAAAGGCAACCCGAAGCTTTATAGACGATTTAATATAAAAAGAGCCGTTTGGCTCTTTTTTAAATGTGAAATGCGAAATCTGCTTCGTTGCGCTTGCACGCACTCACAAGGAGATGATTTAATCTTAACTTTTTAGCTTTGCTAAAAGCTTTAATTTGGCTAAGCGCAAACTTCACTTGATTTTGGACTATTGACACGGCGTTTAAGTTGTGCTAATATAGTCCATAAGGGCGTTTTGAACGCTCAACCTATATTGGCTAAGAGCAATCAGCTTAATACTTAGTACCCTTAGCAACGTGACGTTAATCGTTTATGGAGCATAATAGGATGGGCCCTGAAGGGAAAAAGAAAAAGTTAATATTTATCATTTGTTGGCTATCGCTTATTGCCATTCTACTCGTAGGTATAATTTTGCTGTTACCCCCGAGTGAAAAGCACGAAACTATAAGCGAAACGATGCAAGACAGCGTGCTCCACGAGCACAACAAAATGTCTTTGTTTGGCCTTGAAGTTAATCCCGGTCTTATATCGGCATACGTCGTTACGGCGATA
>JAFTZC010000060.1 GCA_017461065.1 Clostridia bacterium
AGAAACCTTTGCCAAGCCTTCTTCGTTAAAATCAAAAAGCTCTTTAGCTTTTTCGGCAAAACGATTAACGGAGTTCTTCCTTTCTTTTTTATATTGGTTTAGTTCAGCAATATCTTCAGAACTTAAATTTGTATTGTCAAAACAACCACCTAAACAAGATAGCAAAAGGATAATCAACAAAAAAATTGTAAACACCTTTACCTTACGCATAAAAGAATCTCCTATGCTTATGTTATCACGAAATAGTAGTTATGTCAATATCAGCAGTTTAGTCCTAATGGACGTAAATAAGGTTTTGCTTTGCAAAACGCAATACAGTGCCTAACGGCACGCAATAATGTTTTTGTACCAAAAACGCAATTATGCTTGCGGGCGCAACCGCAATTATGTACCCAATGGGTACGCAATTATGCCAACAAGTTGGCGCAATTATGACTGCTAAAGCAGTCGCAATTATGCCCTAACGGGCGCATTAAAGTGTCTTGCGACACGCAATTATGTTCGCGCTACCTCTTGAACGCAATTATGTCCTAAAGGACGCAGACCTTCAAGCTAAAGCTTTCAGCAAGGATTCCTTGTGAGTGGAGCATTAGCGAAACGAAGCTCATTTCGCATTTCGCACTTCGCATTAGTTATAAAACGCGATTATTTAGATGAATAGCGAGAAAAACCACTACTCTCATAAAACGCGACAGTTCAGATGCAAGACAAGGCAAAGGAAAAGCTCCAAGGGGTTGCTGTACTTGGCGTACTGCGCCCCGACGGAGCTTGAGTTTAACGTAGTATTGCGCTAAAATGTCGCGTTTTATCGCGTTTTAGTATTGATACTTTGGGCGTTTAATTACTAAACATATCAAGCTTAGGATTAGCGACAAGGCTTCCGACACGACAAGAGAAAGCCAAATTCCGTCTAAGCCAAGCCATAATGGGAGCGTAAATACCGCAATGGTTTGAAATACGAGCGTACGCATAAATTGTATTACGCCACTGGTTAAGCCGTCGTTGAGTGCGGTGAAAAAGCCTGAACTGAATATGCCGTAACCCGACGCGAGATAGCTGAAGCTATATATGAAGAATGCGTGGATAGTCATATCGAGTAGATGCTCGTCGTAACCAACGAACAACTTGGAAACGGGACGTGCAAGCAGCTCGGAAATAGCGAACATCACAACCGACATTATAAGCATTATAATGGTGCTCTTGTTGAGCAAATTCTTGAGTTCCAAGTGATTTTTTGCACCGTAATGGTAGCTGACTACGGGTGAAGTGCCTACCGAATAACCAATGAAAACTGCTGCGAACACAAAGCCAAAATACATTATTACGCCGTAAGCGGCAACGCCGTCTTCGCCTGCGTACTTGAGTAGCTGCATATTGAACAGCATACTTGCAAGGCTCATCGAAATGTTTGCAAGTAGCTCGCTTGAGCCGTTGGTAACGGCTTTGAGAAGTCCCCTACCGTCCCACATTGGCTTGCCTATACGAAGTAGGCTCTTGTTTGGGCATAGGAAGTATATTATCGGCACTACTCCGCCAACCACTTGTGAAATTGCCGTTGCTATAGCGGCACCTTCCAAGCCAAGCGGAATAATCACTACGAAAAGTGCGTCCAAAACGATATTGGTTACCCCTGCCCCTATTGTAACAATCAAACCGAGCGTGGGCTTTTCCGCCGTTACGAAAAAGGTTTGGAATGCGTTTTGGGTGGCAAATGCGGGAAGTGCGATTAAAATTATACGACCATACCTAACCGTCGTATCAAGTAGCGCGCCTTCAGCTCCAAATAGCGCTGCAATATCCCTTAGGAATATAAAACTGATTATCGCAAGCACGGTAGCGGAAAGAGCATTGACGATTACGAAAAGGCTAAACTGCTTGTTTGCGCGTGCGCTATCCCCTTCGCCCATAGTTTTGGCAATGAGTGCCGAGCCACCCGAACCGAACATAAATCCGACAGCCGACACCATCATAATATATGGGAATATGAAATTTACTGCCGAAAACTCCGTTTTGCCCACAAAATTTGATACGAAAAAGCCATCCACGACACTATAAATGGACGTAAATACCATCATTATTATACTTGGAAGCGCAAAACGAATTAGGCGCTTATAATTAAAATGGTCGCTGAGCTTGATTTTCATACCAGAGTATTATATCCTAACTGCTTGCATAATAGCAAGCAGTTAGGAAGTGAAGTTTGGAATTATGAAATGCTTGCCTAATGGCAAACGAAATGGTTCATTGTTAAATGCGAAATGCGAAGTGCGAAATGCGAAATTGTTTTTGCTGATAAGTTCTGACTTCGTCACGATAAGTGCTGCAAAGATGAACTTTGCACGATAAGTGTTAGCCGTTGGCTACGATAAGTGATTCACTTTGCAAGCAAAGTGAACGAAAAGGAATATATAATTTATATCCTTAGTTTGGATGAAAGCAAACACGTACCAAAGCACAATAGACCACGATTTTTAGATGCAGAACGCGACAAAGTGAAAGCCCCAAGGGCGAGCGTACTTGGCGTACGTGACCCGATGGGGCTTTTGCTTTAACAAAGTTATGCGCTAAAAAGCGTGGTCTATTTAATAAGGGCGAGTTTGGTGGTAATGTCGAACAAATTCCACGGCGTTTCATCAAGCGGTGGATTTACCCTAAAGACCATAATTTCCTTACTTACAGGGTGTGGGAAGCGTAGCTCGTATGCCCATAGTGCAAGATTGTAGCCTTGGGGGGATTTGCTTGGTGCATATCTATAGTCGCCAAATATTGGGCAGTTGATAAAGTTGAGCTGTACGCGTGCTTGGTGACTTCTGCCGGTGATAAGGTGTACGTCAAGAAGTGCGATACTTTGCTTGCCTTCCTTTACGTCCACTATCTTGTATTCAAGGGCTGCTTGCTTTGCGCCTTCCATATGAAGGGGTACGCAAGTTACCATATTGCGCTTTTCGTCCTTGATAAGTCCGTTTTTGAGAAGTGCTTTCTTCTCGCGCGGTACGCCTACCGTCACTGCAAGATAGCGCTTATCAAAGTCACCCGTCCTAATGTTTTCGGATAGACGGCTTGCAGCTTTGGACGTCTTGGCAAATACCATTACGCCACCCGTTGGTCTATCAAGTCTATGTAGTAGGCCAAGATATACGTCACCCGGCTTATCATAGGTCACCTTGATATATTGCTTCAAAAGGTCCAAGAGATTATCATCCCCCGTCTCGTCTCCGCAAGTGGGTAGGTTTTGTGGCTTGACGACAACCAATATGTGATTGTCTTCGTATACGATGTTAAGGTCTTTGTAGTCGAATTTTTCCATAGTACTATTTCTCAAACTCAAGCATTGCGCTTGCTCCACAAGGTAGTATAATGTTTTTTTGCTCGGTTGGCAAGCCAATTTCATAAGCATCTACAAAATGTGGCTTGTCACTAAAGACAAGTTCAAGGACGTTTGACATTACCGACGGCTGAAGTCCCGTAGTGTAGCTGTTGATAAGATAGAACAACGGGTCGTCGCTAAGAACCTTTGAAGTGAGCTCTACGAGCTCAAAGAGTTTGTTTTCTATCTTCCACATCTCGCCACGCGGTCCCCTGCCGTAGCTTGGTGGGTCCATAATGATGGCGTCATAGCGGTTTCCGCGACGGATTTCGCGCTCAACGAACTTGAAGCAGTCGTCTACGATGTACCTAATGGGTTTGTCCTTGAGCCCTGATAGGCGTGCGTTGACTCCAGCGCGCTCACACATAGCTTTTGCGGCATCCACGTGGGTTACCTTGGCACCTGCACTTGCACAAGCGATAGTCGCGCCACCGGTATAAGCAAATAGGTTGAGTACCTTAATCTCGCGGTTTGCGCCCTTGATTAAATCTATCATTTTGCCCCAATTGTAGGCTTGTTCTGGGAATACGCCCGTATGCTTAAAGCCCATCAGCTTCAAGGAAAACTTTAAGTCACGCCAATGAACGTTGAATTCATCGGGGATTGGGCGTAGCTTATGCCACTCTCCGCCGCCGGTCGAACTGCGTTCATAGACTGCGTGTAGTCCTTTGTACGCACGCATATCGAATGGTGCGTTCCATATAATTTGTGGGTCGGGACGAAGTAGTATTATGCCACCGAAATCTTCGAGCTTATATCCGCCCCCCGTCGCGATTACGCGATAATCTTTCCATTCCTTTGAGTAATTCATATTTTCCCCTATCTCGTCAGCTTAATAAATCTATCAAGCTCGTATACCATATGGTTGTAGTCGTTATCCGTGTCGATTAGCATAAGTGAGTTCAAGAAACGTTTGCTCTCTACGTACTCCCCTGCCTTTGCAAGTATCCTAATTAGCTTTATCATTGCTATTACGAGCTCCTGCTTAACCGACGTGCGCTCGTGCTCGAACTCGGGATAATTGATATCCATACATAGGTCGGCGCGATATATCTTCAAGATACTATCCATAATTTCAACCTTGTGTGGGATTTCCACTTCCTTGTTGAAGCTGTCGATTAGCATCTTGTAGCGTGCGTACTCGTTGTCAAGATTGTTTATCGTAATAGAATATCTTGAGTTGATATAGTTGAGCTTGTAATCTATGCCGTAGCTATCAAGAGTCTTGCGAATGATGTTGTTGGTGGTCTTTAGGTTGTTTATCGCACTTTCGTAGAGATAATCCTTCCAAAGTAGGTCGAGTATTACGTTGCGGTCCATACCAACGCTGCCTGCAAGTATATAGTGCATAAACAAATCCTTGGACTTGCGCGTCTTCCATTGGATTTCCTTGCCTTCGGTGGTGATAGATACGCTGCCGAACATCTTGAGCGATACCGCCGCCGATTTACGCTTGTCACCATTCCTTAGGCGTACGGCGTGCATAATTTCTTCCACACTCTTGGGCTCGATACCCATATTTTGAGCTTGCTCCAAAATTGGTGCAAATATGTCGCCTGCATAGTCGACTACGAGCATATTCATACCGTAGCTCGAAGATGCCTTGATAACGTTGGTGAGTAGCGTTTGCATCTCTTGCAACTCGCCCTTGGAAAGTAGATAGTTGGTGGCTATACCCATACTCATAAGCCAACCGATTGACCTATTGGAGCCCGCTTGAATGGCTTCCCTTGCAAGGATATAGGCTTCTTCTACCTTGCCCATCTTGAACAAGGTGTAGCCGAGTGCCGACGCCATAAATTGTACGTACTCTGGCGCCTTTGAGCGTGCGTAGTGGAGATATACGTTGGAAAGGTCGTGTGCGTACTTGTGCTCCCCTACCTTGGCGTGTTGCCATACGCGTATCATTATCGTGAAGAACTTTTCGTAACAGTCTTCGTTGCCGAGATTTTGGAGTGATAGATTGCTGTACTCCTTGGATTTATCCATATCTCCGCGATATGCGTATACCAAGCTCTTTGCCGTATATAGCATATAAACATCCTTGTCAAGTCCGTTTTCCAAAGCAAACTTCAACGCGTCGTCCACCTTCTTTTCAACGGCGTCAACGTCGGTGTTTTCATAGTAGCCCATCGCAATTAGCCTTGGCGGAATTTGATAGGAAGGAAGTAGTTCCTTTATCTTTTCGGCAACTTCCAAGCTCTTGCGATAGTTTCCCTGCTTGTAATAGTGGAAACCTATGTCTTCAAGCGCCTTAAAATACCAAAAATGCTTTGAGACGTTTTCGCTCGTTAGCCTTTCGACGTCCGCAGCCTTGAGCTCGACAAAACGCGTGAAATTGGGTAGTAGCATCTTGGTTACCATACCAACGTACTCGTAATCTTGGTTGCTCTCGGCGTATTCGTCTGCTTCTTGGAGTATCTTTTGCAGCGCTTGACCGTCACCAAGATAATCAAGTACGAAACACTCGGCAGCAAGCACGATATGATAGGTTAGCATATCTCCCCTATCCTTGAACTCCGCCCTGAGTGCCCTTAGCTTGGGTAGAGTTTCTTCGATATCCTTGCCGTGTACTACGTTTAAACATAGCTGGAACGCCCTAATGTATGGATAATCGCTTAGGAACTCAAGGTCCTTGACCTTGAGAAGCTCCTTGTGCGCCCTTAGGAAGTTGGGAAGCTTTGGTATATGCACGGGACAGTTGAATATCTTTTTGACGTAAGACTCGATACTATCAACGTCCTTTAGCTCGTAGGCAAACAAAAGATTGCCAAAATAGTTGCCGTTCTCCCTTGCAACAAATTGGAATATCGTCTTTTTGACGTCTTTATCCTTGTAATCACCCATATACTGAGCGTAACTGCTTTCAAGCGATACCATATAATTTGCAAAGCCTGAGTCTATCATGTATAGATTGTCGCCAAAGTCTTCGCGCTCGCGCTTGCATACGTATACGCCCTTGCGTGAAAGATACTCGTATACCCTTGCGCCGTCAGGGCTTAGCTCGTTGAGTAGATTAGCCGATAACATAGTCGACTTGGAGCAGTAGCATACCAAGGCAATTTGCTCGTCGGTTAGGTCGGAAATATACTCGTCGTAAGTGTATAGGTCTTCGCACTTTGAAAGAATACCTTCTTCCACAAACATTGGATACTTGGGCTCAAATCCGTGTAGCCCTACGCTCAAAAAGTCGTTTGCGCTAAGGAGCACCTTCAAATTAGATGGTGCGTGATTGATTAAATACAATAAATATGTGTAATCAAAATCCTTGGGCAAAAGCTCAAGCTCCTCAAATACGATTAGCACTTCGCGCCTATATGAAGCAATACGCTCCAAAATAACGTTGAGTATGGTTTTTACGCCGTTGTATCTCGATTGGCAGAACAATAGCTGTCTGAGTCTCAAACAAAGCTCGGGGTCATCAGCCAAAATCCTTTGAGCAAGGGTGATACAAAGCTCGTACATATCGTCGACACGAGCCGAAAAACAATAACTCTTGAAGTACCTTGATGAAAGTTCACTTACAAAATCGGCCTTATTACATTTATCCGATGCAAATAGTAAAACGGCGGTGCCGTCACCTGACATAATGTCGTTCAAAACTGAGTTTACGCTGGCATTTAGTCTCATATTCACCTTTTGTATAAGTAATTAAAAAATAGGTAAATATAGTGTAAAACAAAAGTAAAAATAAGTCAAGTGAAAGTTGTGTGAAAGGCGCTATGCGAGTGAAGTTTTTTACTTGCGAAAAAGTGAAGTTACTTCGTAGTGAAGTTTGAGCTTAGCTCAAGTGAAGTTGCGAAGCAGTGAAGTACGCGCTTAGGCTTGCACGCAATTATGCCAACAAGTTGGCGCAATTATGACTGCTAAAGCAGTCGCAATTATGTCCTAAAGGACGCAGGCTTCGTTGCGCTTCGGTACACGAACAAGGAAATAAAAAAGAGCCTTACGGCTCATATTTTGGACTATTCTTCAAAATCATTGAAATAATCCCTATCAAAAAACTCAGCTAACGTTAGACCTGCGCCTTGACAAAAACGCTTTACCGTAATTACCTTTGAGCATTTTGTCCTACCCTTGTACAAATCATAAATGGACGATGGGGACATTCCACCCTTTAAGCAAGCATCACAAATGTTTTGTCCCTTTTCGGCACAAATCTCATTTATTCTTTTTATGATTGCATCGTTAATTTCCATTTTACTCCATCGTGGAACGCCATATCGGTATTCCACGATTAGTATATCCATTGATTAAATATTTTTCTCGTGGAGTTCCACGAATATTGACAATTGTAATTAAATATTTTATTATATTTTCGTGGAGTTCCACGAATACGTTAT
>JAFTZC010000061.1 GCA_017461065.1 Clostridia bacterium
AACTTAATTATTTGAGTTCGCTGAAGTACTTGATGGTTCTAACCATTTGGCTGGTGTAGCTGTTTTCGTTGTCGTACCAAGATACTACTTGAACTTGGCTGTTGCCGTCTTCCATGTTCATAACCATGGTTTGGGTTGCATCGAAGATTGAACCATAGGTGCTGCCGATGATGTCGCTTGATACGATTTGGTCTTCGTTGTAAGCGTAAGATTCGGTTGCAGCTGCCTTCATAGCTTCGTTGATGCCTTCCTTGGTTACGGTACCTTCAACTACTGCGATAAGGATAGTGGTTGAGCCGGTAGGGGTGGGAACGCGTTGTGCTGAGCCAATGAGCTTGCCGTTGAGTTCTGGGATAACAAGACCGATAGCCTTAGCTGCGCCGGTGCTGTTAGGAACGATGTTAACTGCACATGCTCTTGAACGACGAAGGTCACCCTTTCTTTGAGGACCGTCAAGAGGCATTTGGTCGCCGGTGTATGCGTGAACGGTGGTCATGATACCGCTCTTGATGGGTGCGTAATCATTGAGAGCCTTAGCCATAGGTGCAAGACAGTTGGTGGTGCAAGATGCAGCACTGATGATGTTGTCTTCTGCGGTAAGGGTGGTGTGGTTTACGTTGTAAACGATAGTGGGTAGGTCGTTGCCTGCTGGAGCAGAGATAACAACTTTACGAGCACCTGCATCGATGTGTGCTTGTGCCTTTGCCTTAGAGGTATAGAAACCGGTGCATTCCAAAACTACGTCAACCTTGAGTTCGCCCCAGGGAAGTTCTGCAGCGTTTGCCTTTGCATAGATGGTGATTTCTTTGCCGTCTACGATGATGCTATTGTCGGTAGCTTCTACTTTGTGTGAGTTTGCGTAGTTGCCTTGGGTGCTGTCATACTTGAGAAGATGAGCAAGCATTTTGGGGCTGGTGAGGTCGTTGATAGCTACAACTTCATAACCTTCTGCGCCAAACATTTGTCTGAAAGCCAAACGGCCGATTCTGCCGAAGCCATTGATAGCAACTCTTACGTTATTTGCCATATTGAAAATCCTCCATAGAGTTTATTATTTATTTTGGTTATAGATATTATATCTATAAATAAAAGGTTTTTGCAACTGTTTTACAACGATTGCTCAAACCTTTTAAGTGTTTTTTGCTATTTTGCAACGATATTGATGATTTTGTCCTTAACGTATATTACTTTTATAACGTTTAGTCCGTTTAAAATGCCTTGCTCGTTTACTTTTGCCATTACGTCGTCTTGGCTTGCACCACGGCTAACGACAACTCTGCCCTTTAGTTTGCCCATTACTTGGACGGGGATTTCGATGGTGTCGTCGATGAGCTTAGCTGGGTCGTAGCTTGGCCACTTAGCTTGGTCAATCTTAGCGCCGTCGTTAATTAGCTCGTATAGTTCGCTGGTCATATGCGGTGCAAATGGGTAAAGAAGAATGGTCATCGTGTTGAGCTCCTTCTTTGAAACCTTGCCACGGCTTACTACGGTGTTGAGTGCGGTCATTATTTTTGCGATTGCGGTGTTGAACTTGCAAGCTTCGTAGTCGTCGCTTACCGTCTTTACGAGTACGTCGAGATTTAGGTCGGAAGTATCGCAGTTTTCAACGAGAATATCTTGTAGTGCCCAGAATCTTTGGTGGAAGCGGTTGCAACCCTTGATACCTTCAGCACTCCAAGGAGCGGGTTTTTCGTAGTCACCGATAAACATAATGAACAAACGTAGGATATCAGCGCCGTATTGCTTTACTACATCGTCGGGGTTTACTACGTTGCCGCGTGACTTACTCATCTTTTCGCCGTCAGCGCCAAGGATAAGGCCTTGAGCCGATCTTCTAATATATGGTTCTTCGTGTTCAACTACGCCGATGTCGTATAGGAATTGGTTCCAGAAACGACTATATATAAGGTGGCGCGTAACGTGTTCCATACCGCCGTTGTACCAGTCGACTTGACCCCAATACTTATGTGCGTCGGGATTTACTACGTGGCTGTCGTCGTTTGGACTTTGATAACGCAAGAAGTACCAGCTTGAACCTGCCCATTGTGGCATAGTGTCGGTTTCGCGCTTAGAAGGTGCACCACAGATAGGACAAGTGGTGTTAACCCAAGAGGTGCACTTGGTAAGTGGGCTGGTGCCGTCGTCGGTAGGGGTAAAGTCTTCGAGATCGGGGAGAGTTAGGGGGAGTTTGTTTTCGGGAACAGCAACTTGACCGCAGTGTGGGCAGTTGATAATTGGAATAGGTTCGCCCCAATATCTTTGGCGGTTGAACGCCCAGTCCTTCATCTTGTAGTCGGTCTTAGCGTGACCAACGCCAAGCTCTTCCATTTTTTCTATCATCTTTTGGATAGCGGGCTTTACTTGTAGGCCGTTGATGAAGTCGCTGTTTACCATAACGCCTGCGCCTTCCTTTGCACAGTAGGGCTCGACTTGAACGTCAACGTCACTCTTGATAACCTCGATGATTGGGAGATTGTATTTTTTAGCAAAATCCCAGTCGCGCTTGTCGTGTGCAGGTACTGCCATAATAGCGCCGGTGCCGTAATCCATCATTACGTAGTCTGCAGTAAAGATTGGAATTTCGGCGCCCGTAATTGGGTTGATAGCAATCATACCTTCAACTTTGATGCCAGTCTTGTCCTTGTTGACTTGAACGCGGTCAAACTCTTTTTTGAGCTTAGCGGCATCTTGATATGCGCTTACTTCGTCAGCGTTTACGATAGCGTCTTTGTGGTTGCGGAGCAAGGGGTGTTCGGGGGATACTACCAAGAAGGTTGCACCAAAAATGGTGTCGGGACGGGTAGTGTAAACAACGAGCGGATACTCGGTTTGACCAAACTTAACCTTGAAGGTAACTTCGGCGCCTTGTGACTTGCCGATCCAGTTTTGTTGCTCTACCTTTATTCTTTCGGGGAAGTTAACCTTGTCGAGACCGCTAAGTAGTCTTTCAGCGTACTCACGGATTTTTAGGAACCATACGTCCTTTTCCTTTTGGACGACTTCGGCGCCACAACGGTCGCAAAGTCCCCCTTGGCTTTCTTCGTTTGCAAGAACAACCTTACACTTGGGGCAGAAGTTTACGGTAGTGGTAGCCTTGTAAGCTAAGCCCTTTTTGAATAGTTGGATAAAAATCCATTGGGTCCACTTGTAGTAGTCGGGCTGAGTGGTATCGATGGTACGTGCCCAATCGAAGCTGTAACCGACTTGCTTGAGTTGCTTTTCGAATTGCTTGATGTTCTTATCGGTAACGATGCGGGGGTGTTGCTTGGTTTGCATTGCATAGTTTTCGGTGGGTAGACCAAATGCGTCGTAACCGATAGGGAACAATACGTTGTAGCCTTCAAGACGCTTTTTGCGTGCAATAACTTCCATTGATGAAAAGGCTCTGATGTGACCTACGTGCAAACCTGCACCGCTTGGATAGGGGAACTCGATGAGTCCGTAGAACTTGGGCTTAGAAGTGTCTTCGTTGGTTTCAAAGACCTTTTCGCCATACCAATAATCTTGCCATTTTTTTTCAACTTTGGAAAAATCGTATTTTTGTGCCATAATTAACTTCCTAATTAAATTTTTTGCCTAAATATTATACAATAACCCATTTCACTTGGCAAGTATTTACCACGCATTTGGGTCATTATAATAAAAAAGCGCGTACGCATACGCGTCTTCACTAAATCAACACACTTTTTATATTGCTTTTATGCGCGCGGATGGTGTATAATCTACGTATGGCTAAAATTCTAAACAGTAGAAATATTATGCTCGTCGTTGCCGCGATACTCGTTATCGTGCTTTTGGTTGCAACCATTTTGGTGAGCATTAAGCCTAAAACCGACTATAAAGGCGTACTTGACTATGATAAAGTGGTCAAGACCGATTCGGTTATATATAGTTTAGAAACGGAGAACACTTTCAAAGCCCACGTAAGCAAGTTTTTGGAAAATATGCTCGCGTCCTTCTTCGACTCGATGGAAGGATTTGAAGGAGCAAGGCCTACCATCAAGAATTCTTCGGCAATTTCGACGCCGATTCTAACTATTTTTTCCAAGTCCGCCATTCCGTCGGATAAGCTTTTGAATTTCGGCGAGTATCTAAGGAATATGAACACCGATGACGCCGTGATGGATATATGGCTATTCTTCATTAAGCCCGTTGAAAATCCCGACGGCACGGTGAACGGTCGTTTTGCAACCAACGCCGAGCTTGCCGAGATGCTACTTGGCGAAGTGGATTTCGGCTACGCGATAACCGACGTTGTTGAGAATACCGCTTTGACGGCAGAAGAAGTAGGCAGGGTGTTATACGAGCTTATCTACGTGCTTGGGGACGAAGAACAACAAGCACTGCTTGGTAGCGTAGGTCGCGGTAGCTTCGTAAACCTATTTGTAGCAACCACCACTATTTACGAAGGATATTTGGAGTTTAGCCTTTCGGGCGGTACGCTTTCGGAAGCGCGCGTACTCGGAGAACTTGCATTTGAAATGGGCGCAGAGCTTGATGCGCTCATAGATGAAGTGGGCGTACCCACCATACTCGGTGCGCTCTATCTAAATTCCAATACGGCGGTTGATAACAGCGCGCTCAAGAAGTTTTTAACCCAATCGGGTGTAGATACGTCGACCCTTGCCGACGTTGACGAAGTCAACACTGCGCTTAGGGCGGGCATCAATTTATCGGAATTTTCACTTTACTTTTTGCGTACTGCGCTAATGGAAATGGGCAATCAACCCTTTGAGAGCTTGTCTATTTATTACTCCGGCGAAAAGGAAAACGCGAGAGACTATCTATATATGTACCACGTAAGCCTTGCAAGGGCGGTTGCAAAGGGTATCGACTCGGCTCTTAGCAGCGGTACGATTATCAAAGACAAAGATAGTTTGATTCAAGGTCTTGCAAACTTCAAGTTGACCGCCGAAGAGGTTGCAGGGGATATCGCAAATCCTGACGCACGTAAGAGCGAGCTACGCGAGTACTTTGCAAGCTATCTTGATGCGCTTGAAAGTTTAAACAGCGGTTTTAGCAGTGTGGAAAGCGTCGAAGACATCGCACTTCTTAGCGCAAGTGACTATCAAAAGCTCCAAGAGCTTTCTGCCTTTATGGTAGATTTCAACTACAACGAACTAACCGTAGGTACGGACGAGCTACTAAGTACGCTATGTATCAATGTAGCTTTCAACGTATTCAGCGATATAGCCAACGAAGCGCTCGGCAACGTGAACGCTATGGCATAGGAGAAAGATATGGCAGTTTTAAAATGCGAAAACCTATCTAAAAAATTTGGAGAGCATTTGGTGCTTGACGACGTTTCCCTTGAAATTCAAAAGGGTAGCTTCGTATCAATCGTAGGCGCATCGGGTAGCGGCAAGAGTACGCTGCTTACCATTCTCGGCGGCATAGATAAACCTACGTCTGGCAGAGTTATGCTTGACGACAAAGAAATTTCATCTATGACCGAAAAGGAACTTGCCAATTTAAGAAGGACTAAGCTTGGATTTGTATTCCAATTCTTTAACCTTGCTCCATACCTAACTGCCGAAGAAAACGTACTGCTTCCCATAATGCTAAGTGGCAAGATTACCGACGAGCATCGCGCACGCGCAAAGGAGCTTATGGAGTATCTCGGCATAGCTGAGCTCAAGGATAAATTACCATCCAAAATGAGTGGTGGCGAGCAACAACGTATAGCAATTGCAAGGGGACTCATCATCAATCCCGAAGTGATACTTCTCGACGAGCCTACGGGTAACCTTGATAGCAAAAACTCCGAAGAAATAATGAACCTTCTAAAGAGAATCAACGACGAGTTCAACACTACGATTGTTCAAGTTACGCACTCCGACCATAATGCAAGGTTTGCAAACGTAATCATCACCATAAAGGACGGCAAAATCGTAGATATAACGGGCGATACGATGGTAGAAAGCAACCAAGAAGTCGTATTAGAAAACGAAATAGAAAAGGCATAGTAAAGAACTAAAGGTAATATGAAGGCATTTATAAGGCACATCTTAAGAAGCGCGGAATCCGAAAAGGGGCAGGTAGCAGTAATTATTATAACTATTGCTATAGTTACTGCTATGGTTTTCGTTGCGTTCAGTATGTACGACGTGTTCTTTAACCTTAATATGGCCGAGTACGATAGAGTTGCCGAAGGTGCCGATATGCTACTTGGTGACAATTTTGGCGGCGGCGGAGTATTCTCCAAGGCAAGGCTTGACCGTGTGCTTAACGCACAGCCGGAGGGCGAAATAAAGGATATAACCTATTTTGCAAAGACGCCGTCCATTCTTAAAACCAAGACGGAAAGCAAGTCGGTTTTGGTTGAAGCTACCGACCTTGAAGAATATATTGGTAACCACCAAATAAAATACGTGGAAATCTTTGACGAGAATACTCCATCCCCCGATATTCCATATTTAGAATCGGCAGGATATAGCTCGGTAATAGTGGGCGAAAACTTTGCTTTGGAAAGCAATATTAAAGCAGGGGATATGGTAGAAGTTTATTTGCCCACCTACGGTATGTATACTACCTTGATAGTAAGAGCCGTTGCTCTCAACGAAGGAATATTCGGCTCGACCGCCGATATGAATATACTCGTTGACTTTGAAGCTATAGGCAATCAAGGACAAATAAACGCCGTATATATCAACTTTACCGACGACGCTTATTTTGAAAAATACGAAGAACTTTTTGCTACCTACTTCCCAGCCGTCGAGTGCGGCGAAGGTAATGGTTACAGCGAAGTCGTTAGCATCGTAACCAACAATACGCTATTGTTCTCAATAGCCCTAATCTTCCTTATCGCAACGTTGATGCTCATACTCTTTACCGCATACCTCATCGTATCAAGAAACCGTATGAGCGAAATGATAATCTTTAAATCCGCAGGCGCAACGCCAATGCAAGTTGCCTTCATTATGCTTAGTGAAGTGCTGTTCTATTCGCTCGTAGGCGGAGCCGTAGGATTGATGCTCGGTAGGATAGCAATGGGCGTGGTTTCTACGTCACTTTTACCTATGGCACCCCACGCCGTAACCTACCCCGTATGGAAGTTTATAGTTTCATACGTTATTTCAATTGTGGTATCCGTTCTTTCGACGTTGGTTCCCATAATTCAGGTAAGCAAGAAAACCGTTAGAGAACTTTCGAGCAACGGATTTAAGGTTTCAAAGGCGGTAAAGCCACTCACTTTAATCATATCAAGCATCATAGTCGTAGGTATATCGATAGCTTATGCTTTCCTAAGCGGAATTGCACTTTTAGTTATGTCGGTTGCGCTTATCATTGCCATTGCTTTTTGGATTTATTGTGCAATACACTTCGTCACAAAGCTTATCGGTACGCTCGTTAAAAAGATATCCAAGGGTGGAGCAACTTATATTGCAGGTATAAGCGTAACTCGCTCGAGCGCAATGCAGACGGTCACCACCTTGATAGCCGTCGTAATAGCGTTCTCATTCCTAATCACTCAAGTGGTGGGCATCGTAAAGGACGCAACCATTCCTTTCCGTGAAAGATACTCCGCCGACTACGTGGTGCTATCCCAATCCGGCGTGGAAATTGCCGACTTCGATACCATAAAGGGTACGGCTCTTGAAATAGACTCCATTGACGGAGCAGGTTGGTTTAGTACCGTCGACTACTATCTCCCCGACGGCGAAAACGACTTTACCGTATACGGCGTAAACGACTATTGGACGCTTGAGCATTGCACTACCGGTTTGGATAGCGAAGTAAAGAGCCGTTGGCAAAATACAGATAATCCCATAGTGCTAAATCAAAATATCGTAATGATGCTTGACGTTGAAATAGGGGACGAAGTTACCTTTAGCCCCGTTCACGAAGACTTTAAGAGCGAAAAGCATACCTTTACGCTTGTAGGTATTGATAAGAGCATATCCCAGTGGGATATGGTAGCCTACTGCAACCACAGCTTTACCTACCGAATGACCAACCGCGCCAACTTCTTGATAACTGCCGACGGCACTCAAACGGCGGACACTTTCGTTGAGCTTCGTGATGCAATAGAAGGATTGGAATTGCCTTCGACCTTTGCGCTTACCTACGACGAATGGGCGTACGCCGAGCAAGAAAGTTTCCAAGGCGTAGGTCCGCTTATGACGTTACTGCAAGTTTTGGTATGGCTCATTTCGCTAATGGGCGTTGCTAACATCGCTATCGTTACCGTTTACGATAGGCGCGCAGAGTACAGGCTATACAAGCTGTCGGGTATGTCGAGTAGCGACTATATCAAATTCTCCTTTGGCGAAGGTGTCGTATCCGGCCTTTCGGGCGGTATTTTGGGATTTATAGCAGGTTACGCTGTAAATATGCTCGTGCCCAGTCTCGGCTCTATCATCCAAAGATACAAGGGCTTTGCGATTATGCCGCTCGAGCTCGTAATAACCTTCCTAATCGGAGTGGGCGCATTCCTTTTGCTATGGATGCTAATTGCTCTCGTCAATAGGAAAAACACCATCAAATCTATAAACGAGCGTAATCTTAACACTTAGCGCGCACGCATTTATAGTATAAATTTAAAGTAATTTATCTTAATTTCTTGCACGCGCAAGGATTATGTGGTAAACTTTTCAAATAATATCCTTAAAAGAGGTTTTTTATGTCAAGAAATGTAATGGACGTTTTAAGAGAGAGAGGTTTTATTAAGCAAACAGTTTTCGAAGATGATCTATACGAGCTTCTTGGAAAACAAAGCGTACCTTTCTACGTTGGTTTTGACCCAACTGCAGATAGCCTACACGTAGGTCACTTTTTGGTACTTATGGCTATGAGCCATATGCAAAAAGCAGGTCATAAGCCCATCGTACTTCTCGGTGGCGGCACCGCTATGGTCGGCGACCCATCAGGTAGAACGGATATGCGTTCTATGATGACCAAGGAAAATATCAAGCATAACGTTGATTGCTTCCGCAAGCAAATGTCACGTTTCTTCACCTTTGAGGGTGAAAACGCTGCGATTATGGTTGATAACGGCGATTGGCTACTCAACCTTAACTACATAGACTTTTTGCGTGAAGTAGGCGCACACTTCTCAGTTAACAGAATGCTTACCGCAGATTGCTATCGTCAAAGAATGGAAAAGGGCCTAACCTTCCTTGAGTTTAACTATATGCTTATGCAAGCATACGACTTTTTGGTACTATTCAAAAAGTACGGTGCCGTTTTAGAGTGTGGCGGTGACGACCAATGGTCCAATATGCTCGCCGGTGCAGACCTTATCAGAAGAAAGGAAGGTGCACCTGCATACGCTATGACTTTCTCACTACTTCTTACTTCCGAAGGTAAGAAGATGGGCAAGACTATGAAGGGCGCATTGTGGCTTGACGAAAACAAGACCACTCCTTACGAATTCTATCAATATTGGCGTAACGTTGACGACAACGACGTCGAAAAATGCTTGGGCTTCCTAACCTATATCCCAATGGACGAAGTAAAAGCACTTTGCAGCTGCTATACCGTAGACGAAAACGGCGTTAAGCACTTTGACGGCAAGATTAACGAAGCAAAAGTACGTCTTGCTTATGAAGTAACCAAAATCGTTCACGGCGAAGAAAAGGCAAAGCTTGCCGACGCACAAGCAAAGGGTGCATTCGGCGGTGGCGGTGAAATGCCCGAAGCCGATATGCCGGATGGCGTAACCAAGGTTGCAGATTTACTCGTAGCACTAAAGCTTGCAGGTAGCAAGGGCGAAGCTAAACGCCTAATCGAAGGTGGCGGCATCCGTATCAACGATACCAAGGTGGTAGGCTTTGATGCAGCTATCCCCGAAGAAGCTCTCAAGGAAGGCTTCATCATCCACAAGGGCAAGAAGCAACACATCAAGGTTATCGTAAAATAATGCAATACGCTACCATCTCTAAGCCTTTAGAAGTGACGACGGAAGTATGCAAATCCAAGTTTATTTGCAAACTTCAGCCTATTGAAAGTCTCGACGAAGGTTTGGAATTCGTAGCAAAAATAAAAAAGGAGTACTCCGATGCAAGGCACAACTGCTATGCGATAATCGGCACTCCGGAGAGCAACGAAATGAAGTATAGCGACGACGGCGAGCCGTCGGGCACCGCCGGTCAACCTATGATGACGGCGCTCCAAAAGAACGGTTTATACGGAGTTGCTTGCGTGGTAACAAGATATTTTGGCGGCATAAAGCTTGGCGCAGGTAGGCTTGCACAAACCTATCTCAAAAGCGTGGTCGACACCATAAACGCCGCTGAAATCATTGATAAAAAGCTATCGTCAGTCGTTTCAGTTACACTTACTTACGGCAAATACAAATTATTTAACAATCTATTTTCGGCAATAGAACATATCGTTTTAGACACCGAATATAGCCAAAACGTAACTATTACGTTTGCTACCCCCATTCAAAACGAAGGGGTGGTATTAGAAAAAATAACCGAGCTCACACAGGGTAGAACCCCGTTAGTTCAATCAAAAAAATATCTAACTTATAAGAGGTAGAGTTATGAAAATCACTTTGACACAACAAAAGAAAGCAAAACCCGATTTTTCCAAGCTTGGCTTTGGTAAGTACTTCACCGACCATATGCTCATTATGGATTATAAAAATGGCGCTTGGTGCGAACCTGAAATCGTACCATACGGCAGTTTCTCACTTGACCCATCAACTTGCGTATTGCACTACGGTCAAGGTATCTTTGAAGGTCTAAAGGCATACAAGAATGCAGAAGGCAAAATTACTATGTTCCGCCCATACGACAACTTCAAGAGAATGAATCGTTCAGCTGAACGTCTTTGTATGCCAACCATCGACGTAGACAAGATGGTTGAGTGGCTAAAAGAACTCATTCTCGTAGACGAAGAATGGATTCCAACGGCACCCGGTACCGCTCTATATATTCGTCCTACTATGGTTGCAACCGACGCTATGCTCGGCGTACACCCCGGACATACTTATCGCTTCTTCATCATCCTTTCACCCGTTGGCAGTTACTATCCAAACGGATTGCAACCCACCAAGATTTTGGTTGAAAAGGAATACGTTCGCGCACCTCTCGGTGGCACGGGCGAAGCAAAGTGTATGGGTAACTATGCAGCAAGCTTGCTCGCAGGCGATATCGCAAACAAAAAAGGTTACGAGCAAGTTCTATGGCTCGACTCCAACGAACACAAGTACGTTGAAGAAGTTGGCGCAATGAATATGTTCTTCGTATTCGACGGCGTAGTTAAGACGCCTGCACTTGTTGGCTCCATTCTCCCCGGCATCACCCGTGACTCCGTACTTCAAATTTTACGCTCCGAAGGTAAGCCCGTTGAAGAATGCAGAATTTCAGTTGACGAAATCGTTGCTATGAACGAGCAAGGTAAACTCGACGAAGCATTCGGTAGCGGTACTGCAGCAGTTATCAGCCCCGTTGGCGTACTTAACATTGGTGGCGAAGACAAAGTTATCAACAACTTTGAAATGGGTCCCATCACCTCATACCTTTACGACAAGCTCACCGGTATCCAATACGGTAGATACGAAGACACCTTCGGTTGGGTAGTAAAAGTAAACTAAATTTATAAGAGAGCCGCAAGGCTCTCAATTAATATGGTAGAGATAAAAGAAATTAAGCGTAACAAAAAGAGCTACACTTTGGTGGTGGGGGAAGAAGTGATAAAGAACGTCAACGTTGACGTTGCACTTTCATACTCTTTGCAAGTGGGCGAAATGGCCCCTGATAAATTCAAGGAGTTCCTAAAAGAAAACGATAGGCAAAACGCAAAAAGCTATCTATATAATATGATAGCGCGTAAAGCTCGCACCACTAAAGAAGCAAAGGACCGTCTTTATGAAAAGGGTTATCATAAGGATGCGGTCGATTACGCCATCGCTTCGGTGTCGTCTTACGGCTACCTTGACGACGAAGAATACGCCAAAAACTACGTTGAGAACGCTATGCGCTCCAAGGGTGGATATAGGGTTAGAAGGGAACTTCAACTTAAAGGCGTAAGTGATGAGAGCATCGCCGAAGCACTCCTTGAAATGGACTCGGATAGCGAGTTTGACTCGGCGTACGAGCTTGCAAAAAAGTACCTAAAGAGCAAGGACGTAACCGACGAAAAGGTCAAGGAAAAGCTTTTCCGCTACCTTGTCTCAAGGGGTTATGGATATGATTCTGTCAAAAAGGTTATGCGAAAAGTCGGTGCCGAAATAGACGATAATCCGTAGCCATAGCTACTAATTAACTGAAGAAACCTAATGAAACCATAAGCGCGTTATTGACTTTACGCATAGTGTCGGAGTTTACTTCGCCAACGTAAGTCTTGAGACGCGCTTTATCTATGGTCCTAAGTTGCTCAAGCAGTAGTACGCTTTGCCTTTCGAGTCCGGTTGACTCGCTAAGCTCAACGTGTGTGGGGAGTTTCGCTTTATCGAGCTTTGAAGTTATCGCTCCCACTATTACCGTTGGGGAGTAGCGGTTGCCCACGTCGTTTTGTACGACAAGCACGGGGCGCACTCCGCCTTGCTCGCTTCCGACCACAGGGCTCAGGTCGGCGTAATATATCTCCCCGCGCTTAATCATAATTACTTCCTCATTCATAATTATTCCTTTTCACCCTAAATTGTTGCCAATAGCAAGGATTTTAGACAAAAAGTGTTTACTTAGTTTGATAAATATGGTATATTTATCAGAGTGTGACTCACAATCAATGATAATTAATCCCACGAGGTAAAATATGGCTAATAAAAAGTTTTATATGACAACCGCAATCGCTTATACGTCAGGTAAGCCTCATATTGGCAACACCTACGAAATCGTACTATCCGACTTCATTGCAAGATTTAAGAGAATGCAAGGTTATGACGTACGTTTCCAAACGGGTACCGACGAGCACGGCGAAAAGATAGAGCTCAAGGCAAAGGATAAAGGCATCACCCCCAAAGCATTCGTTGACGAAGTAGCAGGGGGCATCAAGAGTATTTGGGACCTAATGAACACCAGCTACGATTATTTTATCCGCACTACCGACAGCTATCACGAAAAGCAAGTTCAAAAGCTCTTCAAAAAGTTCTACGAGCAAGGCGATATTTATAAGGGCTCATATAAAGGTTGGTACTGCACTCCCTGTGAGTCTTTCTGGACCGAATCTCAACTCGTTGACGGCAAGTGCCCCGATTGTGGCAGAGAAGTTAAGCTCGCCGAAGAAGAAGCATATTTCTTCAAGATGAGCCAATACTCCGACGCTCTCATCAAGTACTACGAAGAACACCCCGACTTTATCACTCCCGTTTCAAGACGTAACGAGATGATGAACAACTTCCTTAAGCCAGGTCTACACGACCTATGCGTATCACGTACTTCGTTCAAGTGGGGTATCCCCGTTGACTTCGACCCCGGTCACGTCGTATACGTATGGCTCGACGCTCTCACCAATTACATCACTGGCGTTGGCTACGATGCCGACGGCAACTCAAGTGACGAATGCAAAAAGTGGTGGCCTGCCGACGTTCATATTATCGGCAAGGATATCGTAAGATTCCATACCATTTATTGGCCCATCTTCTTGATGGCAATGGGCGAAGAGCTTCCCAAGAAGATTTTTGCTCATCCTTGGCTACTCCAAGACGGCGACAAGATGAGCAAGTCGCGTGGCAACGTAATGTATGCCGACGACCTCGTAAAGTTCTACGGCGTGGACGCTGTCAGATACTTCCTTCTATCTCAAATGCCATTTGATAACGACGGCGTTATCAGCTGGGATATCATCACCGATTCGGTTAACAGCGACCTTGCAAACATCTACGGCAACTTGGTAAGCAGAACGGTTGCTATGAGCCAAAAGTACTTCGGTGGCGTTTTGGAAAACAAGGGCGTTGAAGAAGAAGTTGACGCTGACCTTAAGGCAGTAGTTACGGGCGCATACGCTAAGGTTGCCGAAAAGGTTGAGCAATATAAAGTGGCTGACGCAATGCAAGAGATTATGCACGTATTCCGTCGCGCCAATAAGTACATTGACGAAACTATGCCTTGGGCACTTGCAAAGGACGAAAGCAAGGCCGACCGCCTTAAGACCGTCCTATACAACCTTGCTGAAACCATCGTAATCGGTACTACCTTGATGGAAAACGCAATGCCCGAGCTATGTAAGGAAGTATACGCTCAATTCGGCACTACCGCACGTAAGGTTGAAGACCTTGGAACCTTTGGTCTTCTCCCGGACGGCACCAAGGTAGTGGTTAGCGACAAAAAGCTTTTCCAACGTCTTGACGCAAAGGAAATCAACCAAAAGGTAGAAGAAATGTACGCTGCTCGCAAGGCTCCCCAAAAAGAAGCAAAAGCAGAAGTTAAGGCTACCGAAGAAGAAAAGAAAGAAACCATAACTATCGATAAGTTTGCAGCCGTTGAGCTTAAAGTTGGCAAGGTTATTGCTTGCGAAAAGCTCCAAAAATCCAACAAACTTCTAAAGTCCACCGTAGAAATCGGCGACGAAACTCGCACCATTCTAAGCGGTATTGCAAAGTACTATACCCCCGAAGAAATGGTAGGCAAGCTCGTCGTAGTAGTAACCAATCTTGCACCTGCTAAACTATGCGGCACGGTATCGGAAGGTATGCTACTTTGCGCAAGCGATCCAAACGGAAACGTAGTTCTTCTCACCCCCGAGCAAGTAGTTCAAAGCGGATCTAAGATTTCATAATGCTGATAGATACTCACGCACATCTAAACGACGAAAGGTTACTCCCGATAGCAGCTGACATCGTTAGCACTATGCAGGCGAAGGGCTTGGAGTCTATCATAAACGTTGGCTACGATAGGGAGTCAAGCGAAAAGGCGGTAAGTCTTGCTCATGCCTACGACCCCCTATACGCAGTAGTCGGTGTGCATCCGCACGATGCTAAGAGCGCAACCAAGGACGACTACCTTTACTTTGAAAAGGTAAGCACCGACCCAAAGGTTGTGGCGATAGGCGAAATCGGCCTTGATTTTTACTACGACCTAAGTGACCGCGACGTGCAAAAGAAAGTTTTTGTGGAGCAGCTTGAGCTTGCTCACTCTCTAAAGCTACCCGTCGTTATGCACGTTAGGGAGGCATACGGCTTGGCTCTTGAAATACTAAAGGAAAACGCAAGATTTTTGGAGTACGGCGGTGTAATGCACTGCTACGCAGGTAGTAAAGAGCTCCTTAGGGACTTCGTTGACCTTGGCTTGCACGCATCGTTTGGTGGCGTAATTACGTTTAAAAACTTTGCTAAGCAAGAAGTGGTAAAGAGCTGTCCTGCCGATAGATTGCTCCTTGAAACGGACTGCCCGTATATGACGCCCGTACCATTCCGCGGCAAAACCAATATGCCTGAATACGTTGCGCTCGTAAGGGATAAAATACAAGAGTGGCGCCCCGACTTAGACGTCGAAAGCATCACTACACAAAATGCAAAAAGGCTATTTAAGATATAATGAACACTTATTCATATTCAATTGACGGAAAAATTTATATAAATCTAACCAATCGTTGCTCCAACGCTTGCGATTTTTGCGTGCGCGTAAACGATAGTTACAGCGAGCATAGTTTGTGGCTTGACAAAGAGCCTACCACCGAAGAAGTAATCAATTCCTTCCAAAAGTTGGATTTTGACGGCACCAAAGAATTCGTATTTTGCGGATACGGCGAGCCCACGTATAAGCTCAAAGAGATACTCGAAATTTCGGAGTATCTACACAAGCACGGCAAAATCGTGCGCTTGAACACCAACGGCCAAGCCGATTTGATTATCGGCGAGCAAGTTGCCCCAAAGCTAAAGGGATATATCGATATAATTTCGATATCGCTAAACGCATCAAACGCAAAGGCATATCAAGATATTTGCCACAGCGAGTTTGGCGAAAAGGCTTTTTATGCAATGCTCAACTTTGCAAAGGAGTGCAAGGAATACGTTCCCGTCGTAAAGGTTTCGCTCGTTGACGTTGTTGGTGAAGAAGAAATCAAAAAGGCTATCGAGCTTTGTGAAAGTATCGGTATCGACCTAAGAATTCGCGCTTATATATCATAAAAATCATAACCGCACCACGCGGGTGCGGTTATTCTTCGTTTGTACCTTAAGACTTTGTCTTTAGTACGTAAGTAGTATTAAAAAGGCACTCAAAATTATACGGAGTAGGGTAGTAAAATAATGGAAGTAAAAGAGATACTCAAAAAACACGGCTTTACGTTTAAAAAGCAGTTAGGACAAAACTTTCTAACCGAAGGCTCGCTACTCCGCGCGATAGTTAAGGATGCAGGGGTAACCGAAGACGACGTAGTAGTCGAAATAGGTACGGGAGCAGGCACTCTCACCCAAGCCATTGCCGAAAAAGCAAAGCAGGTATACACCTTTGACGTGGATACCGCGCTCGCGCCCATTCTAAACGAAACGCTAAGCGGTAGAGATAATATAACGCTCAACTTCCTTGACGTTTTGAAGTGCTCGGACGAAAAGCTAAAGGATATAATAGGGAATACCCCGTTTAAGGTGGTTGCAAATATACCTTACTACGTAACCACGCCCCTTATTATGCGCTTTTTGGAAAGCACTCTTGACGTGCGCTCCTTGACGGTAATGGTACAAAAGGAAGTGGCAGATAGGCTTGTTGCCGAGCCCGACACCGAAAACTACGGAGCAATCACGCTCGCTATAGAGATGCGTGGCGTTGCAAAGGTTACTCGCCCCGTATCAAGGATGTTATTCCACCCGGCTCCAAAGGTTGATAGCGCTGTCGTACATATCGCAATCGACGACGATAGGTTTGAAATTGAAGACCGCGATTTCCTAAGAAAGCTTATTAGAGCAGGCTTCCAAATGAGACGTAAGACCCTTGTCAACAACATAGGCGCAACCCTTGGTATCACCAAGGAAAGGGCAAAGGAAGTGCTTGTGTCACTTGGCTACTCCGAAAGTATCCGTGGCGAAGCGCTATCCATTGAAGACTATATCAAAATAGCAAAGGCGCTCAAAGAATAGCTGAAATATAAAAGGCATATTAAGATTATCTCTCTCATAGTATAGTGAGGGAGATTTTTTATGTTAATCAAAAAAACGATTGTAATTTTAGACGATATCAAAACTGTAGGACACTTGAGCATTATTAGAGTGGGACAAGAAACGGGAGCAAAACTAAGTCTTGTCAAAGCAATAAACGGTTTTTTGCAAATAAAGCTAAGCGGCAGCGAGCAAGAGTGTTTTGAAATAGTTGGCACGCGTATGGAATTTATGCTAAAAGGTACGCTTAACTCAACCGACCTAATAGGCGTGCTTATCGTAAGCGAAGACGGCGAAATCCAAGCAAAAGGCGGTAGGGCGGATATAGTAAATCCGACGCTGTTTTTAGAGCAAGCAGGGACTGAAGAAAGTAGCGAAAATCAGCCTGATTCCGCCGAGCCCGAAAATACGGAAACTATGGAAGTTGAGCAACCTAATTTGGAAAATCAAGAGTCTGAACAAGAGTTTATCGTTGAAGTTGAAGAAGAAAACGTCGAGCAAAAAACGGCTGATACCATAGCTGAAACCGTTCTCGAAACGGAGCAGGATATTAGCGTTGAAACGGCATCTTCCGATAGTCCCGAAAGGGCGCTCCCCTTTAACTTTATAAAGGGCGAAAACTTTTATAAAAACGTAAGGACGAAGCTCGGCGAAATAATGACTGCAAACCCAAGGGAAGATAGGCTTGAAAAAGCCATCCCCGACTCAAAGTGGGTAAAGGTTTACTACGACAAGGACGAGTATTACGTCGTGGGTATTTTAACCGACGAAGGTGACGTCAAATTCCTTGCTTACGGAGTGCCCGGTGTTAAAGCCGTAAAACCGCCAAAAGATGCCGAAGAACTTTGTGATTTTTTGGAAATCAAAGGGGGCTTGGGTGAAGGCTATTGGATAATGTTCCAAAACGCTAAAAACGGCGAGATAGTCAAAAGCATAGATTAATGGTAAGTTTTGAGTAAAAAGTGAGTAAATCTCACTTTTTATTCATTTTATATTTTTTAGGGGTTGCAATTTTTGTATAAGGGTGTATAATAGATACTAATTAATCTAAGAGAAGAACTAAGGAGAAAAACCATGTCAACTATGATTGCCGTTTCCGGCGGAAGATGGAGTGCATATCTTATCCTTGCTTTATTCATTGCCGCAATGGTAGCAGTTACCGTTGTTACGAGTAAAAAGGCTTCGTCCCTTGACGGATTCCTACTCGGTAACCGTGGTATCGGCGGTTGGATGAGTGCTTTCGGCTATGGCACCACCTATTTTAGCGCAGTAGTATTCATCGGTTATGCAGGTACTTTTGGTATGTCGCTTGGTCTTGGCGCCGTTTGGATTGGTATTGCAAACGCAGTAGTAGGCTCGCTTCTCGCTTGGATGGTGCTTGCAAAACGCACCCGTGATATGACCCAAGAGCTTGATGCAAAAACTATGCCCGAGTTCTTTGAAAAACGCTACGACAGCAAATATCTCAAGCTATACTCTGCTCTCGTAATCGCATTCTTTATGATTCCTTATTGTACCTCGGTATATCAAGGCATCGGCTACATTATGGAAGCAGTTTTGGGTATTCCGTTTATTTGGAGCGTTATCATTATGGCAGTGCTTGTCGGCGCATATCTATTCGTCGGCGGCTTCTTTGCTAACGCAGTATCCAACTTCATCCAAGGCATTATTATGCTTGTCGGCGTATTTATTATGCTCGTTCTTATGCTGATGGCACCCGAAGTAAAAGGCATCGAAGGTCTCCAAAAGCTAATCGACAGCGGCTACGGCTTCTTCCCATCGGCAGTTAGCTCCACCGAGCATTGGTTTGACGCTCCTGCCGCTCAACTAATATTCAATATCTTGCTCACTTCCGTAGGTATTTGGGCAGTACCACAATCGGTTCAAAAGTTCTACGCAATCAAAAACGATAGGGCTATTACTCAAGGTACCGTGATATCCTTCTTGTTTGCATTGTTAGTAGGTGGTGGCGCATATTTCAACGGCTCACTTTCTCGCTTGTTCTATCCCGAAATGCCGGCAGAAGGTACAGCTAATATCATCCCAAATATCCTTTTGTCCAACTCTCTTATGAACTACGCAGTGCTCGGATTTATCTGCGTATTGGTACTTAGCGCAAGTATGTCAACGCTATCTTCACTTGCTCTCGTCAGCGCATCAAGCGTGGGCGTAGACGTATATAAAGGATATATCAAAAAGGATGCCGACGACAAAAAACTTAAGATTCTGGTTAGAGTTCTTTGCTTCTTCTTCGTTGCACTTTCAGCAGTGTTCGCTATTTTAGAAGTTGATGCTATCGTAACCCTTATGTCACTATCTTGGGGTACTATGGCTGGCTGTTTCATTGGACCATATATCTACGGTCTATATTGGAAGAAGTCCAACAAGTACGGCACCTACGCTTCAATCACCGCTTGCCTAATGATAACCATAATACTAATCTTCGTATTCGGCGATATCACAGGTGCTACCACCTTTGGTCAACTAATTAAGTTCGGTATCAAAAAGAGCCCGATGATAGGCGTATTCTGTATGGGTAGCTCAATGATTATAACGCCCGTGGCTTCAATCGTTGGCGAAAAGATTGAAAGCTTGGTAAATGCTAAAAAAGTTGAAGCATAAAAGGTAAACGAACAAATAGAAAGGAACGGCAAGTCCGTTCCTTTTTTTGTCGCTAAAAATCACTTTTTCCAAGTAGATAGTCGATACTGCAGTTTAATTCGTTCGATAGGGCTATGAGCGCGTCGAAGTTACATTCTCTTTGCCCATTTTCCCAATAAGAAAGTAGCCTCACGGAAACGTTTAGCTTAGTAGCAAGCTCTTGTCTACTAAAACCCATTTCCAACCTAAGCTCTTTTAATCTTTCGGGAAATTTATTGTTATACGTTATCTTCATATCTAAATAATAGAACAATTTGTTCCAAATATCTTGACTTGGAACATTATGTTCCATATAATTTAGTTATAAACCAATTTTATTAAAGGAGTTACAATTATGAAAAGGAAGATAACGTTGTTAGTACTTACGCTAATAGTCGTAATGCTCACAACTTTCGTATTGTTTGCCTGCAACAGTAATGCCGACGGCAAGTATTATCTTTACGATGGCAATACTAAGTACGAAGACTCTTGGATAGAAATCAAGGGCAAAAATTGGACGAGCGCTGAAGGTGTTTCGGGCAAGGTTAGCATTGACGGCGACAATATTACCCTTACTGCAGATAGTGGCGAAACGCTAACCGGTACCGTCAAAGACGGCGTTCTTATGCTTGGCGAAGCTCCACTCGTTGTCGTTTACGCTAAGGACGGCGTTGACCCATCTAAAGTAGGCAACTCTAACGTTGACAACAGGGCAAAGGTCGTAGCTATCCAAGGCGGTACGGTTGACGGACTAAACGTAAACCTTGACGTTGGTAGCGAAGTAGCCGACGTTGACCTATCAGGTATGCTACAAGTATCCAACAACTCAAGTTGGCAACTATATTTGGATAAGCTCGGACAAACCATTGTTCCCACCAAGTATGCAACCAATCTCGTTGAAGGTGACAACATTTACTACATAGTAGTAAACTCCGAAGACGGCAGCGTAAATAGAACTTATACCCTTAACGTTCATAAGCAATATTATACTAACGTATATTTGAAGGTTAACGACCAAGTGGTAAAGACCATTGAAAACGTACTTTCACACACCAACGTTGAACTTAACGCACCAAGTGAAATCAAGGGTTATAACCTAACTTGGGGCTCAAGTACCTACTACGTAACCGAAAGGAACAAGACCATTGAGCCAAGTAGCGTTACCGCTAAGACCTATACCGTAACTTTGGATGCAGGTGAAGGCACGCTAAGTGGCAACGCAACTCATACCATAAGCTACAATTCTGAGTACACTCTACCCGTAGCGGAAAGAGAGGGTTATACCTTTATCGGTTGGGCAGGGGACGGCGTTACCGTAACCGATTCATACGGCGTTTCTACCGAAAACTTCCTTTTCGATAAGGATATCACCTATACTGCTACCTATCGTCCCAACAAGGTGGAGCTTACCGTTGTAAGCCAACACCTAAATTTGGGCTCGGTAGATAAGGTAACGGGCGAAAAGGACTACGGCTCAACCGTAACCATCAAGGCAAACCCATTTGACAAAGTTTACTTTGACGGCTGGTATACCAGTAGCCAAGAGGGCGCTATCAAACTAAGTGACCAACCCACCTACACCTTTACCGTAGGCGAAAATACCACCTTCGTAGCAAGATTTATCTGCTATACCGTCACCACCCAAGCATTTGACGACAATGCAGGTACCTTTGATGAATATCGCGGTCAAAAGATGACGATAGGCGAACAAAAGACCTTGAACGCAACTGCAAACCCCGGATATATTTGGCTCGGTTGGTTTGACGGCACCACCAAGGTAACCGATAGTTTGACCTACGTTTTCACTATGGAAAGAGAAAGCAAGACCTTTACTGCAAGATGGGAAAAATGCACTTCTCACACCTTGGTAGAGTGCGTATGCACCAAGTGTAACGCTGCTTCTCACACGGGCGATATCGTCGGTGGACAATGTAATAGTTGTGGAGAAACCGTTTATACTCGCAACGACTCGTATATTACCTTTGGTAGTTATCCGCAAACCCGCGTAACCGACTATACCACCACCCAAGCTTTAAAGGAAATGGCAGGTAGTATGCCTTCATCAAGCTATGGCTATAATTGGACTTCCTACGGCTACTACCAATCAGGTAGCGTAAGCGATTATATGTGGTATATCGACCTTGAATACAACGGCGAAAAATATCGTGGCGTATACTTTACTTCATATCGTCTAACTAACATAACGTACACGGATGTAAGTAACGTAATCTCTTATACCTACCAAGACGACGCAGGCTACTCGTTGAATAATGCTTATTGGTTCAAGTACGAGCCCATCAAGTGGAGAATTATGAGCGAAGCTGACGGCAAAGCAGTTATACTTTCAGAGCTTATTTTGGATTCTCAAGAATTCTACCACAGCAGAGATACCCGTACTGAAGACGGAAATACAGTTTATGCTAACAACTGGGAATACAGCAATATTAGAAAGTGGCTAAACGACAACTTCTATAACGTTGCTTTCACCGAACTGCAAAAGGCAATAATCGTTGCAACCGAGCTTGACAACAAGACCACGGGCAAAAACGGCACCGAAAACACTTACACTTCTTGCCAAAACAACACGACCGATAACGTATATTTGCTTGCATACCAAGAGCTTGCAAACAATGCTTTGCTTGAAGAGGTAAGAAGTAAGTATACTACCGATTACTCACAAGTACAAGGTGCCGACGGATACTATAGTGCACACGTTGCATCAGATGAAGGTAGAGGTCATTGGTGGCTACGTACGGCTTGCCCCGATAACGGCACTAAAACCTCTAACTTGCACCGTGTTTCCGGCGTATGGACGGAAATGGAGGTCGCTTGCACTTACGTAGGCGTTGCACCTGCAATAACCATTCAACTATAATCACTCAAAACAACATAAAAGCAACAAAAAAGTCAACGATAGCGTTGACTTTTTTGTTTTATTCAAATGATTTAGTTTTCTAACGTTCTATTGAAAAGATAATCAAGTGATACGTTATAAAAATCAGCAATATCAATTAGCGTATCAAAGTCAGGACAAACAGCATCCGTTTCATAACGGGTGTAATTTACTCTTGAAATATTAAGCTTGTTTGCAACTTCGAGTTGCGTTAGCCCCAATTCCTTTCGTAAATCTTTTAATTGCTTCCCAATCGTGTTTTTCATATTGACATTGTACAATATTTGTACTATTATTAATATAGATGTACATATTTTGTACATTTGTATTAGTATGAGCAAAAATAAAAAAGTTTTTCGATGGGGTGTATATATGAAAACATCGCTTAGTGATACGGCTACTAAATCGAATAATAACATTGGTAAAAGTGCTTTATCAAAAATAATAATTATAGGAATTGTTTCGGTTCTTATAGCAACAACATTGTCAATTGGTTTATATTTAAATAATCGTCGTGAGGATTTTAACAGTGCTGATAATGATTTCTTAGAATATGATCACAATGGCTTTAACAACGAGTATGAACATAACGAGCAAAACTCCTGCATTATTTGTGGTGCCTTAAAAGACGTGGTAGGTAAAAATGGCGTTTGTAATAGCTGTAATCAACTATCCGATGAAATAGTTACTAATGCTAATTTAGCAAATAACAGCCAAACTTTCGTGTATACTCGTGAAAATAATTATATTTATTTTGGTACGTATCCACAAAGTAGAGTAACTAACGGCAATTTAACAAGTACTCTCAATCAAAAAGCAGGAGTTTTGCCTACTGAATATAATAACGGAAATTGGACTTCCTATGGTTATTATAACGACGGCGACATATCAAACTATATGTGGTATATCGATTTAGAGTACGAAAGTGAAAAATATCGTGGAGTATACTTTACCTTATATCGTCCTTGGCACACCCATACTCCTTGTAGCGTGCCTTCTGACTTCCAAGACGTTAACGGATATATTGTTGAAAATATTTATTGGTTTAAGTTTGAGCCTATTAAATGGAGAATTCTTAATGAAAGTGCTAGTAATGTAACTATTTTATCCGAATTAATATTGGATTCACAAGAATTCTACCACAGCAAAGACACGCGTACTGAAGAGAAAAAAACCATTTACCCCAACAACTGGGAATATAGCAATATTAGAATTTGGTTGAACGAAACTTTTTATGGTACTGCATTTAATGATTTACAAAAAGACAAGATAGTCAAAACCAATGATGATAATATTGCCTTGCTTACCTCTAAAGAAGCAATGAATGAAGACTACGGATTTAGCTCAACTAATACTGATTTAGATACAGCAAGGAGAAAACAATCAAGTGATTACGCCAAAGTACAAGGATTATTTGTAGACGAAAGTACATATGTTGGTTGTAGTTGGTGGTGGTTGAGTACAGCAAGCGAACACGTTGATCATAACGTTGCACGCGTAAGTAGTGGTGGTAAGGTTGGTAGCTATTGTGAGGTTGATTTTACACGTAGTGGTGTAGTACCTGTAATTAGAATTCAGATATAAAATTACGTTTAGGAGCGTGGAAACCCACGCTCTTATTTTTTGCTAAAAATGATAAATCTACGAGTATAATATGACTTTTGGGTGGTAATAATCAAAGCAACAACAACTCGGAGGTCATTATGAAAGTTAAAGTTAATTCCCAAAAAATCAAGGCGTTCTTTAAAAAGAATATGTATTATATGATTATGGGTGTATGCGTGCTCGCAATAGGGGCTATGATTACGGTTGCAGTAGTCGTATCCGAAAACGAAGCTAAGGTGGACGAAACACCAAACGAAGTTATTAACCCCGGCGACAACGTCCAACAACAACCCGATACCGATACGCCCGTTATCACCCCACCCGATACCGATATCCCCGATACCGACGTGGTAGTTAAGCCCGAACCCATCGTATTCGGTATGCCCGTTGAAAACGGCACCGTAATCAAAGATTACGTTATGGATACTCTTGTATGGTGCAACACCCTTAAGCAATATCAAGTACACGGTGGCATCGACTATACTGCCGAAGAAAATGCAAGCGTGCTATGCGTTTACGACGGCGTTGTAAAGAGCGTTAGCTACGACGCACTAAACGGCCACGTAGTAACCGTCGACCACGGAAACGGCTTGGTAACTTCATATAGCTCACTTAGCGAGCCAATAGTAGCCGAAGGTCAAACGGTATACAAAGGCTCCAAGCTCAGCACCATTTCAACTTCAGCAACCAAGGAAATGAGCGACGGCGCACACGTACACTTCTCCGTTACTCTCAACGGTCAAACCGTCAGCCCATACGACTATATGCTAACGAGCGACAAGTAGGTCGAGGTGTAGATAGCTAATTTGTACTAAAAAAACCGATTTTTATCGGTTTTTTTGATTTTTAACTTATTTTTTACCTTTTTTAATTTTGGTATATTGCGTTAACTTTAATGATTTATTCATTAAATGATGTTACAATAGGTTGAACTTTAATTTAGGTGAGGACTTTTAATGCTTAAACTTAACGATATCACTAAGATTTACGCAGAAAAAACCGATAGTGCCGTCGAAGCACTCAAGGGCGTTTCTATTTCATTTAGAAAGAGTGAATTCGTATCTATTTTAGGGCAAAGTGGCTGTGGTAAAACTACGCTGCTTAACATAATTGGTGGCTTGGATAGATATACCGACGGCGACCTTATTATAAAAGGTAAGTCAACCAAGGATTTCAAGGACGTGGACTGGGATACCTATCGTAATCACTCCATCGGCTTCGTGTTCCAAAGCTACAATCTAATTCCACACCAAACCATTCTTGAAAACGTAGAGCTATCTATGACGCTTGGTGGGGTACCAAAGGCAGAGCGCAGAAAAAGGGCTAAAGATGCTCTTATTTCAGTTGGTCTTGAAGAAAAAATGAACAAGAAACCCAACGAGCTGAGTGGTGGACAAATGCAACGCGTATCCATTGCTCGCGCACTTGCTTCGGAACCTGATATTATCCTTGCCGACGAGCCTACGGGCGCGCTCGATACCGAAACGAGCAAGAGCGTAATGGCACTTCTAAAGGAAATATCTAAGACTAAGTTGGTCATAATGGTTACGCATAATCCGGAGCTTGCAAACGAGTACTCCGACCGCATAATCAAAATGCTTGACGGCAACGTCATCGAAGACACTAAGCCCTACGACGGCGAGTACGTCGAAACGGCAGACGACCAAAAGGAAGTAACCTATAAAAAGAAAAACTCGTCGATGAATTTCCTAACGGCGCTTAGACTATCGGGCAAAAACCTGATTTCAAAGTATAAGCGCACGATAATTACTTCACTTGCTGCAAGCATTGGTATAATCGGTATAGCCGTTATCCTATCGGTTAGCTCGGGTATGCAAGCTTATATCGACCAAACTATGCTTGATAGTACGTCGTTTAACTTTATTTCCATAAGCTCAACGACCACCAAAATGAATTTTGGTGAAGAGGGCGAAAACGCTATGATGGAGTATCCCGAAAATACTACGGGCGTAATTCCTTACGTACCGGTTACTGCAGAAACCAAAAAGCAAAAGCTCGACGATGCCTTCGTTAGCTATCTTGAGGGTGTTTGTAAAATAGGGGAAGATGATACTCTTGCTGTCGATATTTCATATACCTACAACGTTACGCTAAATATCCTAACCGAAAAAGCGGGGCAATACGTAGCCGTAAGCAGTTCTGCTTGGGGCGAGAGTTTGCATAACGCCGATTATCTTGACGAGTACTATACCGTGCTGGCTAAGGATAACAACGTTCAATCGGCTATGCCCGATAGCGCAAACGAAGTAGCGCTTGTGGTTGACAGCTACAATAGACTTTCTACTTCAACGCTCGATTCACTTGGTATCGCGTACGATAGCGAAAACCTAACCGAGATAAAGTACTCGGAGCTTATCGGCAAAGAGTTCCGCGTGGTATTCAACGACGGCTGGTACACCCAAGACGCAAACGGCTGGTATCAAGGTGCAAACGTTACTAACTACGCCGACGCATATCAAAACGAAAACGGACTAACCGTAAAAATCGTCAGCGTGCTACGAGAAAAGAAGGATGCTCCGGCAAGTTGGCTATCTGATGGTATTGCGTACTCTCCAAAGTTAACCGAAGCCGTACTCAGCGCAAACAAAACTTCTCAAGTTGCAACGGCTCAAGTAGCTTCACCAGATATTAACGTAACCAACGGAACCGCTTTTGAAGCATCTTCCGGTGGTGGATTTGGTGGAATGTTTGGCGGTAGCACCGAAACTTACGACGGAATGCTCGAAAAACTTGGCTATACCCAAACGCCTACGAGAATTACCATTTATCCCATTGACGTCGAAAGTCGCGAAGCAATAATAGCAAAGCTCGACGAATGGAACAATCAAAAGAAGGGTACCGATGCAGTCGTTGAGTATATTGATATGTCAAGTATGGTAACTTCGATACTCGGCACGGTAGTTGAAATCGTTACCTACGTGCTGATGGCGTTCTCGATAGTTTCACTCGTAATATCTTCAATTATGATAGCAATCATAATTTATGCGTCTGTAATAGAAAGGACTAAGGAAATCGGTGTATTGCGTTCAATGGGCGCAAGAAAAAAGGACGTATCTCGTGTGTTCAAAGCCGAAGCCGTTATTCTCGGTATAAGTTCGGGTACGATTGCGATATTGCTAACGCTCGTAATCAACGTTATAATAAACGCAATACTCAACAATCTCGTAGGAGTATCTACCATTGCAAGCCTTGGTGTAGGTACGGCGTTTGCACTCATTGCTCTTAGCACCGTACTGCTTCTCATTGCAAGCCTAATCCCTGCAAGCATTGCTGCTAAAAAAGAGCCTGCCGTAGCCCTTAGGACGGAGTAGCGCCGTCGCGACAAAAAAAGAAAGGAGCGAATAGTTCGCTCCTTTTTGCTTGTAATAGGGGGATTATTTGATTTCTTTCTTTTGTCCGTCGGTGACGTCTTGGAGCTTGTTTTTGCAACCAAGCTGGGATATGAGCGTATGTACTGCGTCGTCAAGCGCTCCGCCTTCACGGAAGTCGGCTTCAAATATCCAGTCAACTCTTTCGTGTTGGAGTAGGGGTTGCACCTTGCTCTTTTCTTCTTCGTGATATAGCGCGATAGAGTGGCCACCCGATTGCTTTACGAGTTTCATACAAGGTACATCGGTTAGTCCGTCGCCGATATAAACCATATTACGGAAGAATACGCGTCTGTCGTCGTCGGGTTGTGATTTGTTTAGGTCAACGTTGTTGTTGATGTCGAGTACACCCTTGTTTATACGATAAACGAATTGGGTTTTGTTGGTGTAGTTTACAGCCATTTTGGGCCATATAGCACGACCTTGTTCGTTATACATAAACTCGCTTGCGAAAATCTTTTTGAAGTACTTGGCTATCTCGCAACCGTCGATAATCTCTTTTAGGCCCGATGAAAGTACGTAGTGCTCGACTTGTACACCGGCTTGACGGCCGTACTCGTTGATGCGTTCAAACCACTCTTTTACGCCCGGGTGATATACGATATGCTTACCACACTCAAGCAACGTTTCGCGCGAGAATGGGATGCCTCTCTTGTTGGATTCGTCTATCATACAGTACATATATGCAAGAACGCTGTCCATCAACTCTTTCTCCGCAACTACGCCTGCAGCGCCCCAAAATTCATCGGGCTCCATACCAAGGCTGGGGATAAAAGTATACTCTTGCATATCACGGGTGCAGAGTGTTTTATCAAAATCGTATAGTAGAGCAACGATATGTTGTTTTGCCATAGTCAATCACCTTTAAATTTAATTCTATTATATATTTTAACTATTTATACTGATATTGTCAATATGGGAAAATGGAAACGCTGTTAATTATAGAAAAAACAACCGTTTAAGGTTGTTTTATAGCTCTTTGCACATATAATTAGGCTTGAATTCTTTATAGCCGTGTTTTGGATAAAAACCATATAAATCAATACGGAGTATTGTATGGAATCATTCCAAAGGGATGTATGTAATCTACACAAAGTGTAGTATGTAATCAAGCCGACAGGGGATACACGCAAAGCGTGATGCCATGCACAAGTCGGAGCCTTGTGATTACATGCAAACTCAAAGAGTTTGATTACATGCCAAGCCTAAGTCGGCTTGGATAAAAAAGAACACACAACAGTGTGTTCTTTTTTTGGCAGGAGTAGTAAGAATCGAACTTACGTCAAGGGGGTCAGAGTCCCTTGTGTTGCCATTACACCATACTCCATTATTCGGCTAAAAGCCGATGGGTTGTTATTTGTCTACTTCTACGAGTGCGTTGATTAGTGCGTCTGCATCATAGCCGTGTACTGCTGCTGCTTGCTCGATGGTTTCCATACGTGAGCAGGGGCAGTGTAAGCAATGCATACCAAACTTTTCAACGAGAAGAGTTGCTACTGCTTCGGGATTCTTTGCGTTGTCTAATACTTCGCCGATTACGGTATTCTTGGTGATCATAACGTGCCTCCAAATTATTTTCTTATTACGCGATTATTATATAACTTTGTTAAGTTATAATCAAGCATTTTGTTTAAGTCTGTTTGCATTTAGATATATAAGCGTGTATAATCTAAGTATGGATGAAAGAAGCAAAATCATAAGAAAAATTATGGGATATATGCGTAGAGCCATCAACGACTACGGTATGATATCCGAAGGTGACCACGTTGCAGTTGGACTAAGCGGTGGCAAGGACAGCTTGGTTTTGATGACGGCACTTGCTATGCTACGCAGATTTTCGGACGTAAAATATAAGCTTAGCGCCATTCGTATCGATATGGGATTTAAGGACGCAAGCGCAGAAGAAGCAGAAGCTCTTAGGAAGTACTGCGAAGACCTTGACGTCGACTACTACTGCGAAAAGACGGATATTGCCGAAATCATTTTTGACGTAAGGAAGGAAGATAGGCCTTGCTCACTTTGCTCAAAGATGCGTAGGGGAGCACTTAACACCAAGTGCAACGAAATCGGTGCAAACAAGCTCGCGCTTGGTCATAACGCCGACGACGTGACCGAAACTTTTTTGCTTTCGTTCATTTATGAAGGTAGGCTTTCCACATTCCAGCCTACTGGATATATGTCAAGGACGGATATGACGCTTATACGCCCATTGATTTACTGCCCCGAAGGGGACATTAAGGGCGTTGCAAAAAGACTTAATCTTCCACTCGTGCATAATCCTTGCCCTATGGACCATACTTCTCAAAGGCAGTATATGAAAGACCTTTGCTCCCATATTACCAAGGACATACCCTTTGCAAAGGACAGAATGTTTTCAGCAATCACCCACCCCGAAAGATATAACTTATTCCCACCCAAGGTAAACGACGATGAAAATTGACCTAAAAGACAAACTAAAAAGAACGCTTAACCTTTTCCTAACCTTTTTTAGGATAGGGGCATTTACCTTTGGCGGTGGCTACGCTATGGTAGGCCTAATCCATAAGGAAATGGTTGAAAAAAAGAAGTGGCTCAGCGACGAAGAAATGCTTGACGTCATAGCTATTGCCGAGTCTACGCCCGGTGTTATCGCACTCAATACCGCAACGTACGTAGGTGCAAAGGTGGCAGGTGTGCTTGGCGCGTTTGTTGCAAGCATAGCCGTTATGCTACCATCAGTTATAATCATTGGTTTGGTATCCATTGCCATTGAAGAATTTGGCAGCAACAAATACGTCAAGTGGGCTTTCCTTGGCATAAGGAGTGCCGTTGCAGCGCTCATCCTAAACGCCGCAATCAAGCTCAGCAAGAACAACGAAAAGAGCATCGTATGTTACTCAGTAATGGGTGTGGCGCTCGTGCTTGCAGTGCTATCCACCTTTGAAATCATCAAGCTTGATATGGTGTTCATTATACTCGGAGCAGCGCTGTTCGGCATTATTTGGGGCATAGCTACTCGCAAGATAAAACCCGAAAAACAGGTTGCAAATATCGAAAACTCGGATACTGAAAACGCCGAAAATGAGCATAATTCAGAGAAGGCAGAAACGCCCGAAGAAACCCAAGATAAGGAGGTAGAATAATGGTATATTTAGATTTATTCCTATCGTTCCTTAAGATTGGTTTGTTTACTATCGGCGGTGGATACGCTATGATACCGCTCATCTCCGACACGGCTGTTGGTAAGGGTTGGATAACCGAAGATTTGCTAATTGACTTTATTGCCATTGCAGAGTCAACTCCCGGACCTTTTGCCGTCAACGTAGGCACGTTTATCGGCATTGAAGTAGGTGCTGTCGGTGGTATAAATCCACCATTACTCGGTCAAATCGTAGGCGTAATTTGTACGGTTATGGGATTGCTTCTCCCAAGCATAATAATTATGCTTACCATATACTACCTATCCAAAAAGTTACTTGCAAACGTTCACGTTCAAGATGCGTTTAGAATGATTCGCCCAACCGTTACCGCACTCATTCTTGCAGCCTTTGCGTCCGTTTTATACGCAACCGTCGTAACCAATATCGACCTAAGTAGCGACGAAACGAGCTTCAATTGGTTTGGCTTAGTATGGTTTGCAGTATGCTTCTTCCTAACCTTCAAACCAAAGGTAAACGCCGAAAAATATCCACGTCTTGCGCCTGCGGTAGGCGTTATGAACAAGATAAAACTACACCCCATTTTGCTCATTATACTTTCGGCAGGGGTTGGTATTTTGTTCTACGGTTTTATCCTATAAATCAAGGAGAAATATGATAACTGCTTACAACGTAAAAGATTTACGCGTTACTCCCGGAGATAGCGCGTATCTTATTTATGACGACCAAACTGCTATTTTGTACGATAGCGGTTTTGCGTTCACGGGCGAAAAGCTTTCTCTACGTATCAAGGAAGTTTTAGGGGAGAGAAAGCTTGATTATATTTTCCTTACCCACTCGCACTACGACCATTGTTTGGGCTCGGCGTATGTGCTTGAGCGTTATCCCGATGCAAAGGTGGTTGCCGGCAAGCACACACAAGAAGTATTCTTGCGCCCACACGCAATTAGCAAGATGCAGGAGCTCGATAACGCACACGCCAAGCATTTTGGTATAACCGACTACGAGTTCAAGGGACAAGGGCTTAGAGTGGATAAGGTCGTAAAAGAAGGCGACAAAATCACGGTAGGCAGCTTTGATTTCACCGTATTGGAGCTTCCCGGACACACCAAATGCTCCATAGGCTTTTACGAAAACAACTCTAAAATTCTTTTGTCCAACGAAACGCTTGGCATATACCACGGGACGGGGATTTTGCCGGTAGCTCTTACCGGTTTTAACGATGCTATAAGCTCAATTAAGAAGCTAAAGGCGCTCAAACTAAAAGGAGTATTAATACCGCACCTTGGTATTATCGGAGAAGAAGCCACCAAGCACTATCTTAGCATAGTAGAAGGGGAGTTCTTGAGGGCAAAAGAGCTTATTCTTACCCACCTTAAAAATGGTACGGATAGGGAAGAAATCGTAGAAGATTTCCAAAATACCTTTATTCAAGGCGCAATAAAAGATATCTATCCGCCTGACGCGGCGTATTTGAACTCGTTACTGATGATAAAACTAATAGAAAAAGAGTTTTTAAGCTAAACAAAAAGCACGGAACTAATCCGTGCTTTAATTTTGGCTTTTTGGTGGCTATGCAAGTAGCATTATGCAAATAGGAATGGTTACGCAGCTCAATACCGTGGATATCATAACTTCCTTTGCGGCAAGGCCGGTATCCTTGTTTGCCATCGTTACGAACATCATAGTGTTGGTCGCAATGGGCATTGCGGCGATGGCAACGAGATTGAGCCTAATGGGCTCGATGTCCATAAACGTGGACATAAGGAGCATAAAGAGTAAGCCTACCACGGGATAAAGAATAAGTTTTATGCCCGTTGCAATATATACGCGATAGTCCAAGAATAATTCTTTCAAACTCATTTCAGCAAGCTTGATGCCGAGTAGTGTCATCGAAAGTGGACCTACTGCGTTGGAGAATAGACTGAATACGTTTGCAATACCGGTTAGGTTAAATCTTTGGAAGTTGATATTGAAGATGAATAGCGGAAGCGCAATGATAAAGGAAAGCGTGGGCGGATTTAATAACGCTTTTTTCAAACTGATATACTTTTTGTCGCCGGTGATTACGTGATTGCCAAGCGTCCAACAGAGAAGGTTGAATACTACACAAGAGCAACTTGCGTAAAGGATTAGCTCGTGTCTTTCCGGTGCAAGCAATTGTAAGAAAGGTATGCACATATAGATTAAATTGCCAAACGAACCACCATATGCAATGATACCCTTGGAGTCAACGTCAAGTTTTTTGATGGGGTGAACGATGAGTTTGCCGAGATATAGAATGACGATTTCGGTTACGGCAGTAAATAGGAATATCGCAAGCATATTCCATAGGATATCCATAGTAAACTCGGTGTTCAAAAATGAGTTTACGGTTACGAATGGTTGCAAAATATAAAGCAAAGTTACCGACAAAAACTTGACGGCTTCTGCTTTGTTTATCATCTTAAGCTTTGCAACTATAAAGCCCGGCACTGCCATAACGATGAGCAATGCAACGGCTTCTAAACTTGTTAAAAATAACTCTCCCATTAGTCAATAACTCCGTAGTTGATTAGTATGGTTTCAATTTCTTTGAGCTCCCTATAGATACTCTTGCGGTGTCCCAAAGTGTTTTTTAGTCCAATCCAAACAAGCTTTATCAAAAGGGGGTTGGCAAGTTCGGTTACGTAGGACATACCCTTTATCATAGTAAGCGCGTCCTTTTGCTCTTGCTTGGTAAAAGAGCTATCTTCAAGCATGCCGCCCATAATGAGATTTAGCCAATAGTCGCACTCTTCCTTGGCTTTGTCGTTGAAGGGCTTTTCTTCCATATCGGCAACGGTTACCGATGCGTGTTCGTCTTCTTCGTGTCCGAGATATAACGCCTTGAAGGCTTCGCCAAACGGCTTTATGATATTGTCACAAAACGCCATATACGAGTCGTGGCTTGCTTCCATAGGATAAAACTTCCTTACGAACTCTATGACGGAAATATCCTTTCTATCAAACTCAAAAAGTAGGCCGACTACAAGGGTGATTAGATGTCTGCGGTTCATTGGCAGGCGGAAACTTAGCCCGTTTTCGTCGTTTACGATGGCTTTTTGGAACTCTTGCTTGAAGCTTGAAGTCCTTGCAGAGTCGGCAACTATTTGCATATAGCCGTTATCTTGGGCAAGCATCTTGAGAAAATCGGATATGGTTTTGTCAACTATTATCAATCTTGAGGAGTAAAAAGCGTTCAAAGAATGGGAAAATTTGTCAAGATTTGGGTTATTATCCATTTTTAGTACCACACTCCTTTAGTATAACCTTATATTTAGTATAAATATAGTAACATAAAAATTACAAAAAGTCTTGCAAATGCTTGATATTCATTGTATAATAATTTTACCGTTTGTAGCCTAAGATACAAACGCAAAAAGGACGCTCCGGAGGGGATTATGAATATTTTCAAACTACTCAAAAAGAATAAGCTTTTCTATAATTTTGAGGACAAAGAAATCAACAAGATTTTTGATTGCTTGCACGGCCATATTAATAAATATAGTAGGGGCAGAGTGGTTGCTGAAATCGGCGCTCCTGTAGAAGAAATCGGTATTCTTCTAAACGGTGCTGCCGTAAAGTTCATCAAAAAGCCCAACGGCGACCTCGAAAACTGCGGCGAACTTTTTGCAGGCGATATGTTTGGCGAAGTTGAAGCTTATACCGGAGACCGTACCTTTAGCAGTTCGGTAGTTATTGCGGAAGAAGCAACCGTCCTTTATATTAGCGTTGCTACCATCGTTAGACAATGCTCCAACAACTGTCCTTGCCACCAAAAACTCCTTGAAAACGTGCTTAGCTGTCTTGCAGAGCGCATTGACACTATGGGCGTTGATGCAAAATATCTCAAGATTAAGTCTATGCGCGGCAAGATTTCAAAGCTATTCTACGACAAGTATCTTGCACAAGGTACCGAAGTCATTCACCTTGGCTTTAACCGTAACGAAATGGCAGAGTATCTCAATGTATCACGTCCTTCTATGAGCAGAGAAATGATTGCTATGCGCGAAGACGGCATCATCAAATTCCGCAAGGACGAAATCGAAATTTTGAACGTCGACGAACTCCAAAGACTTGCTAACGAGGCGAGATAATTATGCCTTGGTGGATATATTTAATAGTCGGTTTAATATTGTTTTTTGCAGTTGCTCTCCGTGTGGGAGCATACTTCATTCTTAAAAAGCTTTATAAGCCAACTAAGCGTGATTACGATTTTATCCTCGACTACGAAATCAAAGAGAAGGGCTTCCAAAAGCGTTGGCTGGATATTCCGTTTAAGGCATATCGCAGAGAGTCACGCTACGGCTACGAAGTTTTCGGCAGATACTACGAGTGCCCCACGCCGTCTAACAAGATTATGCTTTCGGTACACGGACACAACTCTTGCAGCCTTTCGCAAATGAAGTATCTCGAGATGTTTTTGGAGCTCGGATACAACGTATTTATGCCCGACCACAAGCGTAGTGGCTTTAGCGGCGGCGATATAATAACCTTTGGCGCAACCGAAAAGTACGACATCATCGATTGGATTGACGTGCTTCAAAGAGATTATCCCGACAAGCGTTTTGCTATCTTTGGCGAATCAATGGGGGCTGCTACTTCGATGATGGTAACCGAGATGGATAAGCGTATCGAGTATCTAATCGAGTACTGCGGCTACGCCGATTTTGAAGGACTATTATCAAAATATATAAAGAATGCTACCGTGCGTAAGTTCTTAGAGCCTACGTTTAATTCGGTATCAAGACTTGTTTTTAAAATAGATTTTAACGATTTTGATGCAGGCAAAGCACTCTCAAAAATCAAAAAGCCCACTCTGATTATCCACTCTAAGGAAGATAAGACGGTGGCTTACTACAACTCTGAAAAGCTTAGACGCTATAAGCCCGATGCAAAGGTACACATCTTCGAAGATACTATGCACGCGCGCTCTATGGTAAAGTACCCCGAAGTTTTCAAAAAAGTTGTAACCGATTTCGTGCTGGATGCGGAAAAACAGGTTGGATTGGAGTAATATGCAAGATACAAACGATAAAGCTTTGACTAACGAAGAAACCACGGCAGGTGAGTTGGTCAACAAGGCAAAATCAATTTCAATAAGTCCAAAAGCAGTTATGGTAGGTATCGTAGTTGTGCTTGCTTTGTTTATTACTGCGTACGTTATGACCTTCGTGCTCGATAAAGGCTACTTCCTAAGAGATGCCGAAGGCTCTATTATTGCCGGTACCTATCGTGTAGACAACACCCTTGACGGCATCAAATGGTGGCAGTTCTTGCTTGCACCGTTTATGATTTTGCTCCCTTCAACCGAAGGCTCTATGACCGTATGGGCAATTATGCTACTGCTACTTATCATCGGCGCAATTTTTACTGCCCTTGACGACAGCGGTATACTCGTTTATATGGTGGAGTATCTCAACTTCAAGCTGGGACACAGGAAGTATTTGCTTTTGTTCATTATGACCTTTGCGCTGATGTTCCTTGGAAGCTCGGCAGGTATGTTTGAAGAACTTATTCCGCTCGTACCGGTGGTCGTTATGCTTTCGTATGCTCTTGGTTGGGACGCTCTCGTCGGACTTGGTGTAAGCGTGCTTGCACCTTGCGCGGGTTTTTCGGCAGCAATAGTCAATCCGTTTACCGTGGGTATTGCACAAACTATCGGCAATATACCAATGTACTCGGGCATCGGGCTAAGAGTGTTGACGTTTGTGCTCGCATATATCATTTTGATGGGATTTTTATATTTCTACGCCAAGAAAATCGAAAAAAATCCCCAAAAATCATTGGTCTATGCCGAAGATTTGGAGCGTAAAAAGACCTTTAGTTTCAGGGTAGACGACTTCAAAGAAGACAAGGGCAAAAACAAGGCTCTCATTTGGTTTGGTTGCTGGATGTTGCTCATCGTCGTGCTTGCGCTCGTATCCATTGCAGCTCCCGTCCTTGCCGACTATCTAATGTATATCATCCTTGCAATATACGTTATTGCAGGTATCGGTGCTTGCATTATGTGTGGTGAAAAGGGTAAAACCCTTTTCAAAAACTTAGGCAAAGGTATGCTAACGCTACTTCCTGCCGTTGCTCTCATCCTTATCGCAGGTGGCATTAGATATATCGTCGAAGAAGGCGATATTATGGATACCATCCTTTATCACATAGTCAATTTGATAGGGGATAAGGGCGGTTTCGGTACGACTATACTCATTTATCTTTTGATTTTTGTTTTCGAACTATTTATCCAATCGGGCTCGGCAAAAGTATTTTTGCTTATGCCTATGGTATATAACATTTGCTCGATGGTAGGTATCCACCCACAAGTAGCGGTTCTCGCTTTCTGCTTTGCCGACGGATTTGCAAACGTACTTCTTCCCACAAACGCAGGATTACTTCTTATTTTGGGGCTTACCACCGTGGACTACGCAAAATGGCTAAGATGGAGCTTGAAGATACACCTTGCTATATTTGCCGCAACTATCGGAGTGCTCGCACTCGCACAATTCGTCGTTTACGCCTAAAAGGAGAACGCTATGAGTAAATTCAGCGAAATTAAAGAACGTGACAACAAGTATTTTATGAACACCTACGCTCCCTACGACGTCGCTTTCGAAAGGGGAGAAGGTTGCTATCTATACGACACCGACGGCAACGAGTATCTTGACTTTTTGGGTGGTATCGCAGTAAACGCACTCGGCTACAATTATCCCGCATTCGTTGACGCTATTACCGCTCAAGCAAAAAAGGTTTCGATAATCTCCAACTATTTTTATAATGAAAATCGCGGTCTTATGGCTGAGCAGTTGGTCAAAGATACCCATCTCGAAAAGGTCTTCTTTGGCAACAGCGGCGCCGAAGCCAACGAGTGTGCAATTAAACTTGCAAGAAAATATTTTAAGGTAAAGGGCGAAAACCGTTTTAAAATTGTGACTGCAGTCAAGTCATTCCACGGTAGAACGCTTGCAACGGTTACTGCAACGGGTCAAGAAAAATACAACAAGCCGTACGCACCACTTCCCGAAGGTATCGGCATTTATATCCCATATAACGACGAAGACGCCTTGAGAGCCGTGCTTGAGGACGACGAAGTTGCAGCAATTATGCTTGAGCCCATCCAAGGCGAAAGCGGCATAGTGCCGGCAACCGAAAGCTATCTCAAGCTTGCCGATAAGCTTACCAAAGAAAAGGGCGTTTTGCTTATTTTGGACGAAGTCCAAACGGGCGCCGGTAGAACGGGCAAGTTTTGGGCGTTCGAGCACTACGGCGTAACTCCCGATATCGTAACGGCAGCAAAGGGAATTGGCGGTGGCGTACCGATTTCTGCGTGTATGGCAACGGCTGAAGTGGCATCTGCTTTCGTCCCCGGTGACCACGGCACGACCTTTGGCGCACAACCACTCGTAACCGGTGTTGGCTACGCCGTATGCAGCAAAATTAGAGAGCAAGGCTTTATGGACGAAGTTGCAGCAAAGGGAGCATACCTTAGAGCCGAGCTAAGGAAGATAGACGACGCTCGTATCGTTGACGTTAGGGGCAAAGGCCTTATGGTCGGCGCGGAAATTGAAAGTGGAGATATTGCAAAAGAAATATACAACCGTATGTTTAAAAAGGGATTTATTCTAAACGTAGCAGGTGGAAAGGTTCTAAGATTCGTACCACCGCTAATAGTTGCCACCGAGCAAATCGACCTTATGATTTCAGCTCTAAAGGAAACGCTAAAAGAAATGGAATAGTGCGTTAAAGCAAAATAAAAGCTCTCGTTCGAGAGCTTTTTTTGTTGTCGGGTTAAGACTATTTTTGGCGTTTGCGTATGTTGAGTATCCTTACGACTACAGGGCTTAAAACGATGTTCGTTGCAAGCTCAAATAGGAAGTTTGCGCCAACGAGTCCAAGGAACATAAAGTCTACGGTAGAGCTGAAACCGAATGAGGTTGCCCACTCCGTTAGGGTGTCCATAAAGAATATGGAGCAACAGGCAAGGAATACGCCCGTATTGACGACGGGGCATACGAATGCCGCGACGGCGACAGCAGCGTAGACGTTAAATTTTGAGATGAATTTGTAGCTTAGCCCTGCGCACAAACCACACAAAACACCTTTAACGAGTACCGTAACTATGGTGCCGAGTATATCAATCGCAATAAAAGCTTGTGCGTCGCTAAATAGAACGACTACGCCGAAAACGAAGCCCAGCCAAGTGCTTATTCTCGTACCGCAGGTGGCTGCTCCTATTACGATGGGTATAAGTACGAGTGATATAGCAACGGGGCCAAAGCGTATAAATTGACCTAAGAATTGTAGCACTACTACAAGCGCTGTCAAGATTGCGCCGAGCGCAATCGTCCTGGTTGAAAGTCTTTTGCTTGAATTGGTTTTTGCCATAACGTTCCCTTATCATTGTGCTATTGGAGCAAGTTTAGTGTAGATATATTATCTCACACGCGCGCGAGAATGTCAACGCACAATAAAAAAAGAAAGCATTAAATGCTTTCTTTCGGGTAGGTAGGTTGTAAGATTGGCTTAGTATCCAAAGTATGCCATAGCGTTGTCGTGGCAGATATCACGTATGATTTGCTTTAGGGAGTCAAGCTCGCTTTCGGGATATTCGCCGTGCTCTACCAAGTTGCCGAGATAGTTGGCGAGTATTCTTCTAAAATACTCGTGACGTGCGTAGGATAGGAAGCTCCTACTGTCGGTGAGCATACCGATAAAGGTTGCGATAGGGGCGCCTGCACAGTAGGTGGCAATTTGTTGCTCCATACCCATCTTGTGGTCGTTAAACCACCAAGCGCTGCCTTGTTGCACCTTGCCCTTGAAGGGCGCTCCGTTGAATGCACCCATCATAGAAATCAGTAGGGCGTTGTCTTTGGAGTTAAGGGAGTATAGGAGAGTCTTGGGAAGCTTGGATTGCAAAGCAAGCTCGTCGAGTAGACCGTAGAGCTTGTCGACGTTGTTTTGGTCGTTTACGCAATCGAAGCCTGTGTCGGGACCAAGCGCAAGGAACATTTGGGTATTTGCGTTGCGTACGCAACCAAAATGGACCTCCATTGCGATATCGCGTTTAGCGTATTGCTTGCCGAAGAAGATGAGCATGTCGGTTTTGAAGCCGTCGACTTCGTCTTTGGTTAGGGGAGTGCCTTGTAGTGCCTTTTCAAAGACTTCTTTTGCTTTGTAGCTCGCTTTAAGGTTAAAGGGAACGTAGTCTAAGCCGTGGTCGGCAGCTTTGCAGCCGTTGGCTTGGAAGAAGTCAAGGCGTGATTTTAGTGCGGTCTTTAGGTCGTCAATAGAATTGATTGGTAAACCCGTTAATCTTGAAAGCTTCTTAATATAATCAAGGTAATCGGGCTTTTCGATATTTACGGCTTTGTCCGGGCGGAAAGCGGGGAGAACTTTTACCTTGTAGCCTTCTTCTTTGAGTAGCTTATGATATTTTAGGTCGTCGAGGGGATCGTTGGTGGTAACGATAACTTCAACGTTTGCTTTTTCGATAATTTTTCTAACGCTTAGTTCACTTAGGGCAAGGTTGGCTTTTTTATAAATTTCTTCTGCCGTTTTAGCGTTAAGAGGGGTATCGATGCCAAGGTAACGCTTGAGTTCCAAGTGGCTGAAGTGGTATAGCGGATTGCCTGCTAAAGAGGGCATAATTGTAGCCCAAGCTACAAAACGAGCATATTCATTGCCTTTTCCTGTGATGAGCTTTTCTTCAACGCCCATATTGCGCATGGCTCTCCATTTATAGTGATCACCGCCGAGCCAAGCTTCGGTAATGGAGCTAAACTTTTTGTCTTCGTAGATTTCTTTTGCGTCTACGTGGCAGTGGTAATCGACGATAGGAAGATCTTTGACTTCGTCGTAAAGAGCAATAGCGGTGGGTGAATCAAGTAAAAAATCGTTATCTAAAAATTTTTTCATATATGCCTCCTTTGGTATTATAACCTAACTTTAAATATAAATCAAGATGCAATTAGCATATTATTATAATAGGTTTCGCGCTCTCGCGCGCGTGCGCGCGTTCCATATATTATATAGGTTTGGTTTACAGTTTTTACGCTTACTCTTCGGATAGTAGGGGAGCGCGACACACCCCTAATTCAGCACGTTTTTGCCAAAATTTTTTTAAACCACAATATGTTGTGGTGGGTTAAAGCCCGACCACAAGAGTCAAAAAATAATTAAAAAATATTTAAAAAAATATAAAAATTCGTTTGACTTTATACCTATTATTTATTATTATATATGCGTTCGCGTTCGGGGATTTCTCTGAAACCGCCCGATTAAGTAGCTTAAGATGGAATATTGCATTCAAGTGGATGTCAATTCCGGAGGTACACGAATCGCTGGAAGATAGGAAAACGGGCTTAGCCCTTTATTTTATCGGAAGGCACGATACACACGGCTAAGTGTGTACGGAATTGATAATAAATGGAGGACACAAATAACATGGCAGGTCAAAAGATCAGAATCAAATTGAAAGCCTATGACCACAGCTTGATAGATTCCTCTTGCGCAAAGATCGTTGAGGCTGCAAAGAGCACCGGCGCTAGCGTATCAGGACCTATCCCGCTACCCACCGAGAAGGAAATTGTAACTATTCTTCGCTCTCCCCATAAATATAAGGATAGCAGAGAACAATTCGAACTTCGCACCCACAAGAGATTGATCGATATCTACAATTGCTCAACCAAGACCGTTGACGCTCTCATGAAGCTCGACGTTCCAGCAGGCGTAGACTTCCAACTCAAGCTGTAATAGGAGGCTCAGACAATGAAAAAAGCTATTTTAGGTAAGAAACTTGGTATGAGCCAAATATTCGCCGCTGACGGCACCGTTATCCCAGTAACCGTTGTTGAAGCAGGTCCTTGTGCAGTAGTACAAATCAAGACCGTTGCTAAAGATGGCTACGATGCAGTTAAGGTTGCATACGGCGAGGTAAAGGCTAATAACGTTAACAAGCCCACTGCAGGTCAATATAAGGTAGCAGGCGTTGCTCCTAAGAAGACCATGGCTGAATTCCGCTTTGAAGATTGCTCAGCATACACCGTTGGCCAAGAAATCAAAGCTGATACCTTCGTAGTAGGCGACAAAGTAGACGTAACCGGCACCACTCGTGGTCGTGGTTACACCGGCACCATCCAAAGATGGAACGGACATATGCTCATGGCAACCCACGGCGTAGGCCCTGTTCACAGAGAAGTAGGTTCAATGGGCGCTAACTCCAGCCCCTCAAGAGTTTTCAAAAACAAGAAGATGGCTGGTCAATATGGTCACGAACAAGTAACCATCCAAAACTTGGAAGTAGTTAAGGTAGATGCAGCACGCAACGTTCTATTGATCGCAGGCGGAATCCCCGGTCCAAAGAACAGCCCCGTTATCATCAAGAATACCTGCAAGAAAGTAAAGGCTTCCAAGTGGTTCAAATAATAGGGTAAGGAGATACGAATATGATAGCAAAAGTTATAAACACCCTAGGTAATGAAGTAGGAACCGTTGAGCTCAACGACGAAATCTTTGGCAGAGAATATAACGAAGCACTTATTCACCAAGTTATCGTTGCTCAACTCGCTAACAAGAGACAAGGCACCAAGAGCGCTCTAACCCGTACCGAAGTACGTGGTGGCGGCAAGAAGCCTTGGAGACAAAAGGGCACCGGCAGAGCTCGTCAAGGTAGCATCCGCGCTCCACAATGGATTCATGGTGGCGTTGTATTTGCTCCAAAGCCCCGCGACTTCAGCAAGAAGATCAACAAGCAAATGAGAGTTGGCGCACTATGCAGCGCACTATCAAAGAAGCTTGCAGACGGAGATCTCCTAATCGTTGATAAGTTCGAAATCGCTGAGCCAAAGACCAAGCTCGTTGCAACCGCTCTTAACACCATCGGTATCGAAAAGACCGCTCTCCTCGTAGTAAACGGTCACAATGAAGAACTCCTTCGCGCATCAAAGAACATTCAAGCACTCACCCTCAGTGACGTAGCACTACTAAACGTATATGAACTCGTTCGCGCAAACAAGTGTGTATTCACCCTCGACGCCGTTAACGCACTTATGGAGGTATATGCATAATGAACAACTACGATATCATCATTAAACCCGTTCTCTCTGAAAAGAGCTACGACGGTATCGCAGCAAAGAGATACGCATTCGTCGTTAGAAAAGATGCTAACAAGACCCAAATCAAAATGGCAGTAGAAAGCATTTTCGGCGTATCTGTAGAAAAGGTAAACACCGTAAGAGTTAGCGGTAAGACCAGAAGAAGAGGCTACACAGAAGGCAAGACTGCATCCTACAAGAAGGCATACGTTACCCTTACTGCTGATAGCAAGGCAATCGAATTCTTCGAGAGTTTAGCATAATCGGGAGGTAAATAAGAATGGCTGTTATTAAATATAAACCAACTTCCCCTGCACGCCGTAATATGAGCGTATCAGACTTTGCAGAAATCACCTGCACTAAGCCTGAAAAGAGTTTGCTAGTAAGCAAGAACAAGACCGGCGGTCGCAACAATTTGGGAAGAATTACCGTTAGACACATTGGTGGCGGTAACAGAAACAAGTACAGAATCATCGACTTTAAGCGTAATAAAGACGGTATCCCAGCTAAGGTTGCAAGCGTTCAATACGATCCAAACCGTAGCGCAAACATCGCTCTCCTCAACTATGCTGACGGCGAAAAGAGATACATCCTTTGCCCAGTTGGTTTGAACGTAGGCGACACCGTACTAAGTGGCGCTGGCGCAGATATCAAGGCAGGTAACTCACTCCTTCTCCAAGATATCCCAGTAGGTACCACCATTCATAACATTGAGCTTCAACCCGGAAAGGGCGGCCAAATCGCTCGTTCAGCCGGCGTAAGCGCTCAACTTATGGCAAAAGAAAACAACAAGGCTACCCTCAGAATGCCTTCTGGCGAAATGAGATACGTAAGCCTCAAGTGTAAAGCTACTATCGGCACCGTTGGTAACATCGATCACGAAAACGTAAGCGTTGGTAAGGCTGGTAAGACCCGTCATATGGGCGTTAAACCTACCGTTCGTGGTGTTGTTATGAACCCATGCGATCACCCCCACGGTGGTGGTGAGGGCAAGAGCCCAATCGGTATGGCTACACCTGTTACCCCATGGGGCAAGCCTGCTCTCGGTTATAAGACCCGTAGCAAGAAGGCTAAGTCCAATAAGATGATTATTAAGCGTATTAATTAGGAGGCACATAGATGAGCAGATCAGTTAAAAAAGGTCCCTTTTGCGAAGAGAGCTTAATGAAGAGAATCACTGCGATGAACGATGCTGGCGAAAAGAAGCCCGTTAAGACTTGGTCAAGAGCTTCTGTTATCTTCCCAGAATTCGTTGGTCACACTATCGCCGTTCACAACGGTAAAACCCACGTGCCTGTATACGTAACTGAAGACATGGTTGGTCTCAAGCTCGGCGAGTTTGCTCCTACCAGAAAGTTCAACGGTCACGCAGGCTCCAAGGCCGCTGGCGGTAAGAAATAGGAGGTCTCAATATGGCAACTAGAGTTAGAGAAAAGACCAAAGCAAGATTGGAAAATAAGGACACCCGTCCCTATGCAGTAGCAAAATCCATTAGAATTTCACCCTATAAGGTTCGTTCCGTACTAGACGTAATTCGTGGTAAGAGCTATATTGAAGCAGTTGCACTTCTTAAGGCAATGAACAAGTCTTCAAGCACCCCCATCCTTAAGGTTGTTAACAGCGCAGCAGCTAATGCAGAAAACAACCTCGGTATGAATAAGGATACCCTTTACGTAGCAGAGTGCTTTGCAGACGAAGGCAGAACCCTTAAGCGCTATCAACCCGTATCTAAGGGTCGTGGTCATAGCATCATGAAGCGCACCACTCACATCACCGTCATTCTTGACGCCGCTAAATAGGAGGAATTACCAAAATGGGTCAAAAAGTTAATCCACATGGTTTGAGAGTTGGTATCATCGCTCCCTGGAGCAGCACATGGTACGCAAACAAAAAGGATTTCGGTAAGAACCTCAAAGAGGACGATGAAATCCGTAAGTATATTAAGAAGAACTACTACGATGCAGCTATCTCCAAGATCGTTATCGAAAGAGCAGCTAACACCGTTAAGATCGATATCTATTGCGGTAGAGTAGGCGTAGCAGTTGGCAAGATGAGCAAGAAGGACGCTCCCGTTGAAGAAACCGGCGCAAAGAAAAAGGGCATCGAAGAAATCAACGCAGCAGTTCGTAAGATCGTTGGCAACGACAAGACCTTCAGCGTAAACGTTCACGAAGTTAAGAACGTTGATATGGACGCTCAAATCGTTGCAGAATCAATCGCAGCAGCACTCGAAAAGAGAACTCCCTTCCGTAGAGCTATGAAGTTCGCAATGGGCAGAGCTATGAGAGCTGGTGCTAAGGGTATTAAGACCATGGTTAGCGGACGTCTTGACGGCGCTGAAATCGCAAGAAGCGAAAGCTACCACGAAGGTTCAATCCCACTTCAAACCCTTCGCGCAGACATCGATTACGGCTTTGCAAGAGCTAATACCACCTATGGTGTTATCGGTGTTAAGACCTGGATCTACAAGGGCGAGGTTTTCAAGAAAGGAGGTAAAAACTAATTATGTTAATGCCTAAAAGAGTTAAAAGAAGAAAGCAACAACGCGGCAGAATGACCGGTAAGGCTTTGAGAGGTAACAAGATCGCTTACGGCGAATACGGCCTCGTAGCAACCGAGCCAGCATGGATCAAGTCCAACCAAATCGAAGCAGCCCGTGTTGCAATGACCAGATATATCAAGCGTGGCGGTCAAGTATGGGTAAACATCTTCCCACACAAGCCCCTAACCAAGCACCCCGCTGAAGCTCGTATGGGTAGTGGTAAAGGTGCCGTAGAATTCTGGGTAGCAGTAGTAAAGCCCGGCAGAGTTATGTTCGAAATGGCCGGTGTTAGTGAAGAAGTAGCAAGAGAAGCACTTCGTCTCGCAGCAAACAAGCTTCCTGTAAAGTGCAAGTTTGCTAAGAAAGAAGACTTAGTAGAAGAAGGAGTTGAATGTTAATATGAAAGCTAATAAATATTTTGAAATGACAAATGAAGAATTAGTGCTCAAGATTAACGAGCTCAAGACCGAGCTTTTCAATCTTCGCTTCAAGCATGCTACCAACCAACTATCTAACCCCATGGTACTCGCTGACTGCAAGAAGGATATAGCAAGAGCTAAAACCGTTCTTCGTCAAAGAGAGCTTGGTATCGTAGCAGAACCCGTTAAGGCTGCTAAGAAAACCCGCGCAAAGAAGAACGCTTAGGAGGATAACGTAAAATGGAAGATAGAAATCTTAGAAAAACCAGAGTTGGCGTAGTTATTAGCGACAAGATGGACAAAACTTGCGTTATAGCCGTTGAACAAAAGGTAAAACATCCTTTGTATAAAAAGTACATTCTCCGCACCAAGAAGCTCAAGGTTCACGATGAAAACAACGAGTGTGGTGTAGGCGATAAGATCGAAGTTATGGAAACTCGTCCTCTTTCTAAGGACAAGAATTGGAGACTTCTCAACATCATCGAGAAGGCTAAGTAGGAGGCAACATGATACAACCTGAATCCAGATTAAAAGTAGCAGATAATAGCGGCGCTAAAGAAATCAAATGCATCCGCGTTATGGGTGGCTCTTACGTAAGAAGCGGCAACATCGGTGATGTTATCGTAGCATCTGTTAAGACCGCAACCCCCGGTGGCGTTGTTAAAAAAGGCGACGTAGTAAAGGCTGTTATCGTTCGTACCCACAGTGGTATCAGACGTAAAGACGGCACACACATCAAGTTCGATGATAATGCAGCGGTAATTATTGATAACCAAAATATGCCCCGCGGCTCACGTATCTTTGGACCTATCGCAAGAGAAATCAGAGAAAACTATGCAAAGATCGTATCTCTTGCACCAGAAGTTCTTTAGGAGGCTAAGAAATGACTAAATATAGCGTTAAAAAAGACGATTATGTTATGATTATAGCCGGTAAAGACAAGGGTAAGACTGCTCAAGTTACTGCAGTTAACACCGCAAGTCACCGTGTACTCGTTGAAGGCGAAGGTCTTGCAACCGTTAACACCAAGGCAGTTAAGGCACGTAAGGCAAACGACCAAGGTGGCTTGGTAAAGCAACCCGGCAGTGTAGATATCTCTAACGTTATGCCCATCTGTGCAGCTTGCAATAAGCCCACCCGCGTTGGATACCGCATGGAAGACGGCAAGAGAGTTCGTTACTGCAAGAAGTGTGGTGCTGTTCTTGTAACCAAGAAGGCTCAAAAGGCTAAGAAGACCACCAAGGCTGCAGTTCGTAAGAAAGCTGTTAAAGCTGAAACTACCGAAACCGTAGCAGCAGAATAATAGGAGGCAATTTTAGATGGCTAAGAAAGTTGAAAATACTGCTGCAGTTAAGGAAACCAGCAGACTACAAATCAAGTACAAAGAAGAAGTTGTTCCTGCACTTATGAAGACCTTTGGTTACAGCACCGTAATGCAAGTACCAAAGCTCGATAAGATCGTTTTGAACATGCGCTTCGGCGACATCAAGGACAACTCAAAGAGCATGCAACTCGCAACCGCAGAACTCGAAAAGATCGCAGGTCAAAAGGCAGTTGCTACCATGGCTAAGAAGTCCGTTGCTAACTTCAAAGTTAGAGAAGGTCAACAAGTTGGCGTTATGGTAACCCTACGTAGAGATAAGATGTGGAACTTCCTCGACAAGCTCATCTCTATCGCACTTCCCCGTGTTCGTGACTTTAAGGGCGTAAGCGATAAGTCATTTGACGGCAGAGGTAACTACACCCTCGGCATCAAAGAACAACTTATCTTCCCTGAAATCGCATACGATCAAATCGAGAAGGTTAGAGGTTTTGACTGCTGTGTTACCACCACCGCTAACACTGACGAAGAGGCTAAGGAACTCCTAAGACTCCTCGGCGTACCTTTCGTAAAGTAGGAGGATCATTACTATGGCAAAGAAATCAATGATCAATAAACAACAAAAAAAGCAAAAGTATTCAACCCGTGAATACACCCGTTGCTCAATTTGCGGCAGACCTCACGCAGTTCTTCGCAAGTACGGCATCTGCAGAATTTGCTTCAGAGAACTTGCATACAAGGGTGAAATCCCCGGTGTTCGCAAGGCAAGCTGGTAGGAGGATATAAATATGACAATGACAGATCCAATTGCTGATATGCTTACTCGCATTCGTAACGCTTTGACCGCTAAGAAAGACAGTGTTGACATTCCACACTCAAAGATCAAAGCAGCGATCGCAGATATTTTGGTAGAAGAAGGTTACATCAAGAGCGCATCTATCGTTAAGGTAGAAGGTCAAGTTCAAGACGTTATCCACATCGAACTCAAGTACACCGCTAACAAGGAAAAGGTTATCAACGGTCTCAAGAAGATCTCTAAGCCCGGTCTCCGCGTTTATGCTAAGAGCGACGCTCTACCCAAGGTACTTGGTGGCCTCGGTATCGCTATCATCTCCACCTCTAAGGGTGTTATGACCGATAAGAAGGCTCGCGCTATTAGCGCAGGTGGCGAAGTTCTCGCTTACGTTTGGTAGGAGGTTTATATTATGTCAAGAATTGGTAGAAACCCCATCAAAGTTCCTGCATCAGTTAAGGTTAGCTATGCTGACGGTATCGTAACCGTTAGCGGCCCCCTTGGAACTCTTACCCAAGCTATCGAAAACAACAAGATCAACGTTAATATCGAAGGCGACGTAGTAACCGTTTCACGCGTATCCGAAGCTAAGGAAGTTAGAGCAGCTCACGGTCTATACCGCGCTCTTATCCAAAACATGGTTATCGGCGTAGAAAAGGGCTACTCAAAGAACCTCGTTATCAGTGGCGTAGGCTGGAAGGCTGTTGCTCAAGGTAACAAAGTTGTTCTTTCACTCGGCTTCAGCCACACTATCGACGTAGTACCTACCGACGATATCAAAGTTGAAGTTGTTTCCCCCACCGAACTTTGCATCAAGGGTATCGACAAGGTTAAGGTTGGTCAATTCGCAGCTGACATCAAGTCACTACGTAAGCCCGAACCATACCATGGCTACGGTATCCGTTATAAGGATGAAACCATCCTCCGCAAGGAAGGCAAGACCGCAGGTAAATAAAGGAGCTTAAAGTATGTTAAAGAAAGCTAATAAGAATAAAATCAGACAAAAAAGACACGCTCGTCTCCGCAATACCCTTAAGGGTACTGCAGAGATGCCCCGTCTTTGCGTAACCAGATCAACCGTTAACATCTATGCTCAAATCATCGATGATACTAAAGGCGTTACCCTTTGTGCTGCTAACACCCTACAAGCTGACATCAAGGCTATGGTAGAAGGCAAGACCAAGGTTGAAGCTGCAAAAATCGTTGGTGTTGAACTAGGTAAGAAAGCTATCGAAGCAGGCGTTAAGACCGTTGTTTTCGATAGAGGCGGATATATCTATACCGGTCGCGTAGCAGCTCTCGCTGATGGCGCAAGAGAAGCTGGACTTGACTTTTAGGAGAATAGAATTATGGCAAGAAATGACAGAGAAAGATTCAATAGAGAACCCAAAGACGATATCATCAAGAAGACTATTGATCTACGTCGCGTAACCAAGGTTGTTAAGGGTGGTAGAACCATGCGTTTTAGCGCTCTCGTAGTTTGCGGCGACGGTAAGGGTAGAGTAGGTATCGGTATGGGCAAGGCAGCAGAAGTTCCAGAAGCAATCGAAAAGGCTAACAAGGCAGCTGTTAAGAGCATGTTCAGCATTTCAACTTCCGGCAGAACCATCCCCCACACCGTTATCGGTGAATTCGGCAGAGGCAAAGTTCTTATGATGCCCGCTCCCGAAGGTACCGGTGTTATCGCAGGTGGCGCAGTTCGTCAAGTACTCGAAGTTAGTGGTATCGCTAACATCCGTACCAAGTGCATCGGCACCAACAACAAGATCAACAGCGTTAAGGCAACTATCGCTGGCTTGAAGGCTCTTAAGACCGCTGAAGAGTTCGCAGCTCTCCGTGGCAAGACCGTTGAAGAAATTCTATAGGAGGTTAACTATGGCACAAATTAAAGTTACTCTTGTAAAAAGCACCATCGGTTGTCTTGAAAACCAAAAGGCAAACGTAAAAGCTCTCGGTCTTAACAAAATCGGAGCTTCCAAAATCCATGAAGACAATCCCGTTATCCGCGGTATGATATTCAAAGTATCACACCTCGTTCGCGTGGAAGAAGTTAAATAGGAGGACTAATAGATATGAAACTTCATAATTTATCTCCCGCAGAAGGCGCAGTTACTCCCGCAAAGAGACTTGGTAGAGGTATTGGCTCCGGTCTTGGCAAAACCAGCGGTAAGGGACACAAAGGTCAATGGGCAAGAAGTGGCGGTGGCGTACGTCCCGGCTTCGAAGGCGGTCAAATGCCTATCACCCGTAGAATTCCTAAGAGGGGATTCAAAAATCACTTCACTGCAGAGTATACAACTGTTAACGTAGGCGCTCTCGATAACTTTGCAGAAGGCACTGTTATTACTGCAGAACTCCTACAAAATGCAGGTATCATCGGCAAGATCATGCCCTACGGTTTGAAAGTTTTAGGTGATGGCGAACTTACCAAGAATCTAACCGTTCAAGCAAATAAATTCACCAAGTCTGCTCAAGAAAAGATCGAAAAAGCAGGCGGTAAGGCAGAGGTTCTATAATGTTCCAAACATTTAAGAATGCATTCAAGACCCCAGAGATTTGCAAGAAGATCCTTATCACGCTTGCACTTCTCTTGGTGTACAGAGTGGGTTGCTTCGTGCCAATCCCCGGTCTTGATTCTGCTTCTATATTTGCAGGTTATGCACAAACGGACTTCACCTTGATGCTTTCAGCCATCACGGGTAGTGCATTTACCTATGGCACTATCTTTGCACTTGGTATTGTTCCATTCATCAACAGCTTCATCATTATGCAACTGTTGACACTCATCATTCCTAAGCTCGAAAAGCTCAGCAAGGAAGGCGAAGACGGCAGAAAGAAGATTACTCAATATACCCGTTACGTTGCTATCATCCTTGCAGTTATCCAAGCTATCGGCGTTATGTTTGCTTGGCAAGACAGCATTATCCCCGTATTTACCGGCGATATCACTAACCAAGTTGACAAAATCTTCACCATGATCTTCATCGTTATCATTCTCGTTGGTGGTTCAACCCTCGTAATGTGGCTCGGTGAAAGAATCACTGAATACGGCATCGGTAATGGTACTTCACTCATTATCTTTATCGGTATCGTATCATCTCTTGGCACTGCTATTTGGAATTCTGTTGCAATCATTATTCCTGCAGAAGTTAAGAATGGTGAAACCACAAGTATTTGGTTCCTTTTGGGATTCTTGCTTATGGTTGCTATCTTGTTCTTCGTTATCGTATTTATGGATATGGCAGAACGTAAGATCAAGGTTCAATACGCAAAGCAAATCAAAGGTAACAAGATGTACGGTGGCCAATCTACCCACATTCCAATCAAGGTTACGTCAGGTGGCGTTATGCCAATCATCTTTGCTTCATCCTTGATTATGTTCCCACAAATGATCATCCAATTCGGTGGTTGGGAATCAACTAAGTTTGGTCTATTCTGGGCAGAATGGTTTGGTACTAATGGTAATCTATATGCTCCCATTATGTTCCTACTCATCATCTTCTTTGGTTTCTTCTACGCTCAAATCCAATTTAACCCCGATGACGTTGCACGTATGCTACAACAAAACGGTGGTTTCGTTCAAGGCGTAAGACCCGGTAAGGCTACCAGCGACTACCTAAGAAAGATCAACAACAGATTGACGCTATTCGGATCATTGTTCCTTGCAGTAATAGCTCTCATTCCTACCTTGATCCTTCAACAAGTTGATGGATTCGCAAATCTCGGACTTGGTAACGCATTCAGTGCAACCGGTTTGATGATCGTAGTTTCCACCGCACTCGAGTTCCAAAAACAACTCGAAAGTCAGTTGCTCGTAAAGAACAACAAGGGATTCTTGAAATAAAATGAATATCATATTATTAGGTGCGCCGGGTGCAGGTAAAGGCTCACAGGCAACTAAGCTCAAAGAATACTACGCTATCCCCCATATTTCAACGGGCGACGCGTTCCGTTCAAACATTGCAAGAGGTACCGAAATCGGTGTCTATGCAAAGAGCTTCATTGACAAAGGTCAACTTGTACCTGACGACGTAACCGTAAAAATCGTTGAGGAAAGACTATCACACGACGATTGCCAAAACGGCTTTTTACTTGATGGCTTTCCTCGCAGTATCCCACAAGCCGAAGCTCTTGAAAAGATTGCTTCCATCGATTACGTAATCAACTTCGTAATCGACACCGAAAAGCTCGTTGCAAGACTTGGCGGAAGACGCACTTGCGCTTGTGGTGAAACCTATCACGTATCCACTCATCCCGGCAAGTTCTGTGATAAGTGCGGAAAGGAACTTTATATTCGTCAAGACGATAATGAAGAAACCATCCGTCAAAGAATGGCCGTGTATGAAAAGACCACCGCTCCACTCGTAGGATTCTACAAGGAAAGGGGATTACTCGTTGACGTGGATGCAAACTGTACCATAGAAGAAACCTTCCAAAAAATCATTGAGCTTGTAAAATAGTATGGTCATAATCAAAAGTGAAACCGAAATAGGATATATGAGAAAGGCTGGCGCGATACTACGCGACGTGCTTGAACTCGTATCCGAAAACGCAAAGCCAGGCGTTACCACGAGAAGACTGGACGCAATTGCATACGATTATATCAAAAAGCAAGGCGCAGTACCGAGCTTCTTGGGCTACGGTGGCTTCCCCGGAACTCTTTGCACATCTATCGACGAAGAAATCGTTCACGGTATCCCCGGAAATAGAGTGCTTGAAGAAGGTATGCTGCTAAAGCTTGACGGTGGCGTAGGCATAAACGGTTTCCACACTGACGCTGCTCGTACCGTTATAATCGGCTCAACCACCCCCGAAAAGGCAAAGCTCGCAGAAGTTTGCAAGGAATGCTTTTTCGAAGGCGTAAAGATTTTGAAAGAGGGCGTAAGACTTGGGGACTTAGGCGCAGTAATAAGCGCCCACGCCGAAAAGCACGGCTACGGAGTAGTCAGAGAGCTCGTAGGTCACGGAATAGGTAGGACCGTCCACGAAGACCCCAACGTCCCAAACTATGGTATACCCGGTAGGGGAATGCGACTCCAAAGCGGAATGACGCTTGCAATCGAGCCTATGATTAACTTAGGCACCCGTAAGATAAGACAATTCGAAGGGGACGATTGGACCATTGCAACGCTTGACGGAAAGGCATCTGCCCACTACGAAAACACGGTTGTAATACGCCCGGACGGCGTGGAGATACTGACACTTTAATACGGAGTAAAAGTATGAAAGAGATTAAAGTAGGTTCGGTGGTGTTCTCCAAAGCTGGCAGAGACCAAGGCAGTTTTTACGTAGTAACCGAAATAGTTGACGAAAACTACGTTAAGATAGCCGACGGCGACCTACGCAGAGTAGACACCCCAAAACTTAAAAAAATCAAGCACCTCAAAACCGAAGGCGAAGTAATCGAAAAGCTCGCAGAGAAGTTTGAGGAGGGCAAAAAAGTTTTCGATGCCGAAGTAAAGAGTGCATTGCGCTCGTATAACGGCTCGCTATAAAAAATTAAGAAGGAGTACAATATGTCCAAAGACGATACCATAGAAGTAGAAGGCACCGTTGTTGAAGTGTTGCCCGGAACTAATTTCAAAGTAAAGTTAACAAACGGACACGTTATCACCGCATACCTTGCAGGTAAGATGAGAGTTAATAACATCAAGGTTTACGTTGGCGATAACGTAAAAGTAGCAATGAGCCCCTACGACCTTATGAGAGGACGTATAGTATATCGTAGTAAAAACTAATAAATAGGAGATACAACAATGAAAGTAAGACCTTCCGTTAAGCCTATGTGCGACAAGTGCAAGATCATCAAAAGACATGGCAAGGTTATGGTAATTTGCCCCAAGAACCCCAGCCACAAGCAAACTCAAGGCTAAAAAATCCTTTACAAAGGCAACAATACCTTTAGAGTTGATTAAAAATTACAAAAAATGGCAACTTTTATGCGTAAAACATTTGCGCATAAAGGTTGTCTTATGTTAAAATTATACGGTCCGCGGGTGTATGCCTGCGCATTACTATGTAATGAAAACAATTGTCGACTGGGGCGGCTGAACCGCAACAGCATTCTACAAGCGGTTTACTCGGTCGATTGGATATAGATACACAACAAAAAAAACAGTAGAAAATTTTGGAGGTTACTAAATGGCTCGTATATCAGGTGTAGATTTACCCCGTGAAAAAAGAGTTGAAATAGGTCTTACCTACATTTACGGTATCGGACTTACCACTTCTAAGAAGTTGCTTGCTGACACTGGCATCAACCCCGACACCCGCGTTAAAGACCTTACTGAAGATCAAATTATTAAGATCCGTGACTATATCGAAAATAACCTTGTTGTAGAAGGTGATTTGAGAAGAGACACCATGCTAGATATCAAGCGTCTTATGGAAATCGGTTGCTACCGTGGCGTAAGACACAGAAAGGGACTTCCCGTTCGTGGACAAAGAACCAAGCAAAACGCACGTACCCGTAAGGGCAAGAAGCGTACCGTTGGTCGCGTAAAGAAGAAATAGGAGGCTTGAACAATGGCAGTTAGAAGAAGTCAAATTAAGAGAAGAAAGGACTTAAAGAAGATTGAAAAAGGCCAAGTACACATCCACGCCTCTTTCAATAACACTATCGTTACCTTTACAGATATGGACGGAAACACCATCAGCTGGTCATCAGCTGGTAAGCTCGGCCTCAAGGGCAGCCGTAAGTCAACTCCTTATGCAGCACAACTCGTAGCAGAAGATGCTGCTAAGTCAGCTAAGGAAAACGGCATCCGCAAGGTTGAAGTTTACGTAAAAGGACCCGGACAAGGCAGAGAATCTGCTATCCGCGCAATGGCAGTTGCAGACATCGAGGTTACCAAGATACAAGACGTATCTCCCATCCCTCACAACGGCTGCAGACCCCCCAAGCGCAGAAGACTGTAATTTAGGAGGATACGAATATGGCAAGATATACAGGACCCGTATGCAAGCTTTGCAGACGTGAAGGTTGCAAATTATTCCTTAAAGGCGAAAGATGTCTTAGCGCTAACTGCGCTCTTGACAAGCGCCCCGTAGCTCCCGGACAACACGGTGCAGCTCGTAAAAAACAAACTGCTTATAGCGTTCAATTGCGCGAAAAGCAAAAGGCTAAGAGATCATATGGTCTTCTCGAAAAGCAATTCCATATGTATTATGAAATGGCAGCTAATATGCGCGGCGTAACCGGCGAAAACATGCTCGTTCTTATCGAAAGAAGACTTGATAACGTTGTTTATCGTATGTGCATCGGCTCATCAAGAGCTCAATCCAGACAACTTGTTGCTCACGGTCACATCACCGTAAACGGCAAGACCGTTGATATTCCTTCATACCTCGTAAAGGAAGGCGACGTAATCGCTGTTAAGGAAAGCAAGAAAGAAAAGCCCTTCTTCGTAGAACTCAAGGGCGCTAAGATCGCTAACCTTCCCAAGTGGGTTTCATTCGATACCGAAACCCTTACCGGTAAGGTAGAAGCTATGCCTACTCGCGAAGACGTTGATCTATCAATCGCAGAGCATATGATCGTTGAATTGTACTCTAAATAATCCGGATAGGAGGAACAGTATATGTTGGAAATTTTCAAGCCCAGAATCACTGTTGAAGAAAATGCAAACGGTGCAGAAGCTACCTTTGTTGTCGAACCTCTTGAAAGAGGCTTTGGCACTACCGTTGGTAACTGCTTGCGCAGAGTTCTTTGCATGGCTCTTCCCGGTGCTGCTATCAAAGGCATAAAGATCGAAGGCGTTCGTCACGAGTTCAGCACCATCCCCGGTGTTCGTGAAGACGTTGCAGACATTATCCTTAACCTTAAAGAGCTTGCTATCAAGGTTCTCGATCCCGAAAACTTTGAAGATTCCGTCGTAACACTCGTTCGCAATACTGCCGGCGTTGTTAGCGCAGGTGACATCGATTTCCCCACCGGAATCGAAGTTATGAATCCCGAAGCATATATTTGCTCAATCGAAGAGGGCGCTACCCTCAATATGGAACTAACCATTGGCTGTGGTAGAGGTTACGTTTCTGCAAAGAACAATAAGAACCCCAAGGCTCCCATCGGTTATATTCCAATCGATTCACTCTATTCACCTGTTGTAGCAGCAAGCTACTCAGTTGAAAGCACCCGCGTAGAGCAATCCATCGACTACGACAAACTCAGACTAAACGTTAAAACCAATGCAGCTGCTACCCCAAGAGAGGTAGTATCCCTTGCATCAAAGGTAATGGGCGACCACCTAAAGCTCTTCATCGACCTTATGGAAGGTATGGACGGCAACGAAATCCTCGTAAGCCGTGACGACGACAAGCAATCAAAGGCTCTCTACATGAGCATCGAAGAACTCGAACTCAGCGTAAGACCTCTCAACTGCTTGAAGCGCGCAGGTATCTTCACCGTTGAAGATTTGATTAAGAAGAGCGAAGACGACATGCTCAAGGTACGTAACCTTGGTAGAAAGTCTCTTGACGAAGTTATCAAGAAGCTCGAAAGCATGGGTCTTGCCCTCGCTAGCAAGGAAGATTAAAGGAGTAAAACTATGGCAATTAATAGAAAATTAGGAAAAAGAACTGATATTAGAGTACAAATGGTATATAGCCAAGCTTCCGAACTTCTCTGGCACGGCAAGATCGAAACCACCGTTGACAGAGCTAAGGAAGTTAGAAAGGTAGCTGAAAAGATGCTTACCCTCGCTATCAACACCTATGAAGACACCGTTACCGTAACCAAGCAAAAGCTCAACCAAAAGGACGAGAAGTTTGACGTTGAATTCGTTAACGACGGTCCAAAGAAGCTCGCTGCAAGAAGAAAGCTTATGGCATCTCTCGTAGATCTTCAAGAAGTTCAAGCTGACAAAGAAAAGAAGGCTGACTTCAAAAAGCGTACTGCAGACGTTAAGCACCCCTTGGTAGAAAAGATGTTCCGCGAATATGCACCTAAGTATGCAAAGCGCGCTGAAGAACTTGGCCAAAAGGGCGGCTACACCCGCATCATTAAGCTTGGCGCACGTCGTGGAGACGACGCAGAAATGTGCATCCTCGAACTAGTATAATCGCGTTTCTTTAGCGACCTACTTCACAAAACTAATAATCCCCCTTCGGGTCATGTACGCTAAGTACACTCGCCCTTGGGGGATTTTGTTTTGCTTGTATCTCATCTAAATAAACGCGATTATATAAATCCGCAACTTTTAGCCTTAGCTAAAAATTTCACTTGAGCTAAGCTCAAACTTCACTACGCAGTAACTTCACTTTTTCGCAAGTAAAAAACTTCACTTGCAAATGACAATTTCGCATTAGCTATGCTTTTGTCTACAAAACATTGACTAAAACCTACTTATATGGTAAAATCTTTCTAATATAAAGGAGAGAGCTATGGTACTTCTACTTGATATAGGCAATACCAATATTAAAATCGGGGCTGTTATCGGCGACAAAATCGTCCGTACTTGGCGTATAGCTACCGATCATAAAAAGACTGCCGACGAGTACGGTATGGTCTTTATGGACCTTTTAAGCTCGCAAGGCTTCTCTTTTGACGAGGTTGAAGGCATAATCATCAGCTCGGTTGCTCCTGCGCTCAATTATACAATTGAGCATATGTGCTCGTATTATACCCATATCAAGCCCATTATGGTTTCAAACAAAATCAAGCTCGGTATGGATATCAAATACCTTAACCCTGCAGAGCTCGGCGCAGACCGTATTATCAACGCCGTAGGTGCATATCACTACTACGGTGGACCTGCAATCACCGTTGACTTCGGCTCGGCTACCACATTTGGTATGATTGACGGAGAGGGCAATTTCCTTGGTGGCGCCATAGCTCCCGGTATCAAGTCGAGTGCGGAAGCTCTAACCAATACGGCGGCAAAACTCCCCAGAATCGAGCTTATTCGCCCCGAAACCATCATTGGTAGATCAACCGTACAAAATATGCAAGCAGGCATAATTTACGGCTTTACAGGGCTCGTAGAGGGCATTATCGCTAAGATGAAAGAAGAAAGCGGATTTGAAAACGCAAAAGTTATCGCAACGGGTGGTATGAGCGAGCTCGTAACCAGCGGTGGCACCAAGGTTATTGATACCATCGACCGTGCACTTTCACTAAAAGGACTACTTAAACTTTATCAGCTAAACAGCAAATAGGAGATATATATGAATAAAATTGGCGTAGCATTGCTTGGACTCGGCACCGTTGGTGGTGGCACCTATCGTATTCTTAAAGAAATGAAAGAAGACATCAAGCGTACCGATGGCGTTGAAATCGAAGTTATGCACATTTTGGAGCGCGATATCGAAAAGGCTAAGGCTCTCGGTATCGATCCCGCTATCGTATCAACCGATATTAATAACGTTATCAACAACCCCGAAATCAAGATAGTTGCCGAATTCTTCGGCGGTATCGAGCCCGCTCGTAGCTTCCTTATTGCTTCACTCAAGGCAGGCAAGAGTATCGTTACTGCTAACAAGGAAATGTTCTCAAAGTGTCGTGACGACCTTGAAGCAGCTGCAAAAGAGGGCAATGCAGGTCTATATTTTGAAGCAAGCTGCGTAGGTGGCGTACCAATTATCCGTACTCTACAAGCAGGTATGCAAGGCAACCGTATCCAATCGATTATGGGTATCGTAAACGGCACCACCAACTATATTCTCACCAAAATGAGTGACGAAGGTCTCGATTACGCCGACGTTCTAAAGGAAGCTCAACGCCTTGGCTACGCAGAAGCTAACCCATCAGCAGACGTTGACGGCTTTGATAGTATGTATAAGCTAAGCATCCTATCTTCACTCTGCTTCCACAAGAAGGTTCCACTTGATAAGATTTACCGCGAAGGTATCAGCAAGATTTCAAAAATCGATATCGATGCAGGCAAGAGCTTTGGTTATACCCTAAAACTCCTTGCAATCGGCAAGAGCAAGGACGGCAAAATCGAAGCACGCGTTCACCCCACCTTTATCAAGAACGACAATCCCATTGCAGCTGTAAAGGGTTCTTTCAACGCAGTACTCCTTAACGGCGACAACGTAGGTGACATTATGCTTTACGGCAGAGGCGCAGGCGACCTACCTACCGGCAGTGCAATCGTAAGTGATATCGTATACGCAGCAGTTCAACGCGAGCACAAGCTCAGCTACGTAGCTGACAGCACCGAAGCTGACTTCAACACCGACTTCGAAAGCGAATACTACGTTAGAATGAGCGTAAAGGACGTAGCAGGCGTTCTCGCAAAGATTACCAACGCATTCGGCAAATACGGCGTATCAATCAATTCCGTTAAGCAAAACGCAGCTGACGGCGTTGCAAGCGTAACCTTTATGATTCACAACACCAAGGAAAGCGCAATCAACAAGGCTATTGCGGAAATCAAGTCACTTGATTCGGTTGATTCTGTTGATGCCCTTATAAGAGTATTGTAGACCGCGCCTTTTGGCGAATAGTATAACAAAAGCTAATCCCCCTTCGGGTCATGTACGCTAAGTACACTCGCCCTTGGGGGATTTATTTTTGTGTCACTCTTCATCCAAAAATCGTGGTCTAATTCTCATTATGTTTCATTAAATATCGATATAAAAACGCGAGAAATCGGATGATAGAGACCTATAATGTCTTAAAACGCGTTAGTTTGGATGAAAGGCGACGGAAAAGATAAAAGCCCTCGGGGTTGCTGTACTGACGTACTGCGCCCCGATGGGCTTTTGTGTTTTTCTATGGATTTCGCCAAAATAACGCGTTTTATTTTTTACGTATGTCTTTGCGCATTATTTTACCCGAAATCGTCTTAGGTAGTTCGCTTACGTACTCGACGATTCTTGGATATTTATATGGTGCCGTTGCCTTTTTAACGTGGTTTTGGATGTCCTTGGTTAGCTCGTCGCTTGGCTCGTATCCTTTGTTAAGAATGATGGTCGCTTTTACGACTTGACCACGGATTGGGTCGGGGGCGCCTGTGATTGCACATTCGAGTACGGCAGGGTGCTCCATAAGGGCGCTTTCTACTTCAAAGGGTCCGATACGATAGCCGCTTGACTTGATTATATCATCCTTACGTCCAACAAACCAGTAGGTGCCCGTTTCGTCACGCATTGCAAGGTCGCCGGTATGATAGTATCCCGTGCCAAAGGCTGCTTCGGTGCGCTCAGCGTCGTTATAATATCCGCACAATAGACCAAATTGGTTGTCGCGGAGTTTGATTACCATTTCGCCTTCTACGTTGTCACCTTCAACTACTTGGTCGCAGTCGTCCATTAGCTTTAGGTCATAAATAGGGGTAGCTTTGCCGCAAGAGCCGGGTTTGCCGTTGTCGTAACGGAAGTTTGCACATATAACGGCGCTTTCAGTTTGACCAAAGCCTTCTCTAATTTCAATTCCGGTATGCTCCTTGAATAGGCGGAATACTTCTGCGTTAAGTGCTTCGCCGGCAGTCGTACAGCTTACGAGTGAACTGAAATCGTAGTTATCAAGGTTTTCCCTTATAAGGAAGCGATAAATGGTAGGAGGTGCACAGAAGGTGGTTATCTTGTACTTTGCAATGAGTGGAAGTACGTCGGTAGGGGTAAATCTGCCGTAGTAGTCGTAGCAGAATACGGCGCTTCCTGCGAGCCATTGTCCGTAAATCTTGCCCCAGCTAAACTTTGCCCAGCCCGTTTCGGCCATAGTGAAGTGTAGACCGTCGTCCACTACTGCGTGCCAGTAGTATGCCGTCATAATATGTCCAAGTGGATACTTGAAGTTATGCGTAACCATCTTGGGATATCCCGTAGTGCCGGACGTAAAATATACGAGCATACTGTCAGTTAGCTTGGGCTTTTCGTCTTCGGTTAGCTCCAAAACGTCGCTCGCAAGCTCCATTTCCTTGTGCATATCTATGAAACCTTGTTGCTCACCGATGGTGAATGCACATTTTAGGCTTTCGCACTTGGGCATAGCTTCGTTTACGTAGTCGATAACTTCCTTTTCGTTGATGCAGAATAGGGCTTTTACGCCTGCGTTATTGATACGATATGCGATATCTTTTACGGTCAAAAGATAGGTTGCAGGGATAAGTATAGCACCGATTTTACAGCAAGCAACGTTGACGAGATAGTATTCGTAGCGACGATTTAGCATCGTCATAACGAAGTCACCCTTCTTGACACCGTGCTTGAGTAGCATATTGGCTACTTTGTTGGAAAGTTTGCTTATATCGGAGAAAGTGAAGGTACGTTCTTCACCCTTGTTGTTGCACCATACGAGTGCGCGCTTGTTAGGTACAAGGCGAGCATACTCATCGACGACGTCGTAACCAAAATTGAATTTTTCTACGGGTTTATATTTGAGATTATTGCTAAAATCATCGTAATCCTTAAAATCTACTCTTTCAAGATATCTATCAATAAGGTGCATAAACGATTCTCCTTCTATAATTTTGCG
>JAFTZC010000062.1 GCA_017461065.1 Clostridia bacterium
GCAAGCAAGGTAGTAGACGTCGTCGAAGTAAGTGGCTACGGCGTGGGTGACGTTTTCAACGAGCGCCATCACTCCGCTTAGCACTTCCCTTAGGCTCAAGCCGTCGAATGAATAAAGCTTGGTGCCGAGTGTAAAATATATTACGTCCCCAGCCGAGCGCAAGGTGTTCGGGTTAAGTGGGTCGCTGAGAGTAAGTATCTTTTGGAGCATATAGTCGCTTGGCTTGCCGATGACCGAGAGCCTATAAACGGAGTGCTCGCGGAATAAGTAAAGCTCGGAGCCGAGCACGACGATTTTTTGGAGCACGCCACCTTCGTCCATAAAAGATATCGAGCCACCGCCACCATCGACCGAGAAGTCGGTTGGGTTTAGGGGCGCCGAGAAATATAGCTTATCTCCGCTTACGCCAAACACTCTGTCGTAGAGCATAACGGCGGATTTTAGAATGGGCGCGTTATCTATTTTGGTTGCCGTTTCGCCGTCGTAGACGATTAGTCCGGCCGAGTAAAAAAGGAGCAGCGTGTCGCGAGAGTCCATATAGTAATTGAGCATTACGGCGTCTTCACCTGCCACCCCTTTTAGGTTGGTTATGGGGCTAAACTCGTCTTGGCTAAGCAGCGAGCAAGAGTAAAATCCACCGCCGTCGCCAAGTGCAATTATGCGCTCGGAGCCCGATGCTAAGTGGGATGCGCGGTAGTAGTGAAGCCTAACTATATTTTCGCCTTGAAGCCCAAGGCTTGGCAACGTTCTGGTGCCTTCAGGCAAGTTATACTTGGGCTCGCCCACGCCTATGCCCGATTGCAAAATGCCACCTTTTAGCAAGATATTGTATCCATAGCTACCATTTTTGATAGAAAGCGCGCTTTGCTCAACTCTGCCGTCAAGGCTCAAAAAGTTGGATAGGTCGTAGCTTACGCGGCTAACGGTCGGCACGCGGTCTTGTCTAAAATTAGTTACCATATAAACACTCTCCTTGGTATGGTTACGCTTTTTAGGTTGCGCGTAAGGTTGCGTAGCGAGTGCTCGTAGCGAGTCTTGTAAAAGAGTGCTTCGTCCACCATACCAACACGGTAATAGTACTCCGCAACGGTACCGAGCGCCATAAAGTAAAGGCTAAACTGCGGTGGCAAAAGTAGCTCGTCACTAACGTTTGGGTAAGGCGGATAAAATAGATAACTTACTTCCACTTCGCCCGAATGCTTATCCACTTCAACGTAGGTGGGGTATTCTTCGAAAGCGAGCTTTGCGCCCCCTGCTCTTATAACCAAAACGGAGCGTACGTTTTCGCTTAGCTCCGAGTAGTTGAGCTTGCCGTCCTTTATCATAATCTTTTCCTTACGCTTCAATGGTACGTACTCGCTGGTCAACTCGAAGTAGACCATCTTTGCCGAGTCGATGAGTTTGTTTAGCGTTTCCGTTGGATTATCATAGTCGAAACTTTCATCAAGCCCGATGATGCTTTGTGCTCTATCTATTATTTGACGTAGGTTCATAATTTTCTCCTTATGGTGGATAGCCCCCTAAGGGGCCATCCAAGTGTGATATGCTTAGACTAAGCGGTGGTTACGCCGTAAAGTCTGCCGAGAGTTTGCGGTACGGTTGCGCAGTAATTAGCGTATTTTACGAGTACCGCTTGGTAGCCTGCCTTGTTGTCAAGACGATTTAGAATGGTGCCGTTGTTGCCTTCGAGCCACTCCCAATCAGCAAGCTGTACCATCTTGATATTATCGGTGTTAAGGAAGTACATTTCGCCTTCGGGACAGAACTTTTCGCCATAGAGCGGAATGCCGTTGTAGCTGAGAGTTCTGAAGCCACCGTCAAGATTTAGGTAGTCGATGTTGGTGCGGTTTGCTTGGAGATATTGGATATAATCGCGGCGGAGCTTTTTGTCACAGACGATTAGGTCGGGAGTAGAGTCGGAGCGAGTTTCAAGTAAATCCAAGAAATCTTGCATTGCTTCGGTAGTGAGCGCTTGCCCAAGATTGCGGTCGGTGCCCTTTACGCCTGCAAATTGAGATTTGTTTGCGCCGTAGTATGAAGTTGATTGGATATCAAATAGATAAGGAATACCACATAGCTCGTCGGCGTGAGAGTTGTATGCGTATAGCTTGTCGCCTGCTTGAAGGGGAGTAGAAGCTGAAATCATAGAAGTCAAAGTAACGACTTTGTCGTCGTGGTTTACGTCCGCGATACGTACGCCTGCTACTACTACGACCGAGCCACGATAGATATCAACAACCATACCCGGGGACAAAAGACGAGTGCTTTCAACGGGGTACTTGATACGTGAAGTATGGTCGGTAAGGTCACCTACAGTACCCACAACGCCGTCTCCGATAGTCCAAAGCATACGATTTAGGTTGTGGCGAGCTGAATTTACCATAGCTTGAATTTCGGTGCCGAGCAAGTCGATTACGCCTTCAGCGGAGTTCTTGTTAACCCTAAGAGCCTTGTCGGTAATATCGATTACGCCGTATACGTTACGTAGTGGCACTTCGAGAGTAGCCCTGAGACATGGGTTAGCTTCGGGCAAATCGGCAGCGTCGTCACGACTGGTTTGGATACCGCCAGATACGCCGTAGTAAACGGGTACGATAGCGTTTTTGCCGCTGACGGTAACGGATGATTTTTCAATCATATCGTACAAGGGGCTTGCGCCGGAGTTGATTTGTTTTTGAGCGACGTCAAGATAAAACGACTTCAAAATATCGTTTAGTGAAGTAACTGATAACATTAATTTTTCTCCTTTTTGTTTGTTTTTTTGGTGAAATGCAAGGGCGAGATTTCTTGGTGTAACTTAAATTTAATACTTGTTCTTCGAGATAATCGTTAAATCTGCCACTTGCACCCACCTATATACTGCAGTATAGTTTTAGATGAATTTTTTTGCTCTCAAGTAGCTAAGGGCTTCCTGCCCAGCTTGCTTGACGGTGGTTGGTTTGGGGTGTGAAGTTATAAGCGCACTTCCACCAACCATGGTTTTGGGGAGCACTACGTCAGCCCTACTTGCAAGCACGTTAAGTAGTGCCTTTTCCAAGCCGTCTTCAAGGTTCAAAAGCTCTTTATTTTTGCTAAGGCACTCCTCGATTTCCCCTTTTAGCGTGATACTTACGGGATATTTTTGGTTGAGTGCTTGAGTACGAGCTTCAAAAGAAAGCAGCTCTTGAGTATTTTGTTGAGATGCGTTTTGTTCGGGTTGGTTGGTCATTGGGAGGACTCCTTTGAAGTGAAGTTGCTACGCAGTGAAGTTACTGCGTAGTGAAATTTGAGCGAGGCTCAAGTGAAGTTTTTAGCTAAGGCTAAAAGTTGAGGATAAAAGAGAAACACAAAAGCGTTGCTTTTGCAATAAATACTCTCGCCTTGCGAGAGCAAGAAATACCATCTAACGATGGCGCGAAATACAAGTGCAAGCACTTGCGTTAAGGTAGGAGTATATACTAAGTATTGCAATATACTTTAACTTTCTAATACCACAACGCAAAAAACTTGTTTTTTGTATTTATCGCCTTGGAGCGTTAGCGCAAAGGTATTTATCGCCCGTAGGGTATTTATCGCTGAGCGTAGCGAAGTATTTATTTTGAAAATGCGAATTTTAATTTCGCATTTTTCTACGCTTCTTGCACTTCGCGTGCAAGGGAGCGTAGAACCTTGTGTCTTCTTATATGCTTTCTGATGGTTTCCTTGGCTTCGTCCGAGAGAGTCTTGTCACCGCTTACGATGCACTCAACGTGCTCGCTGATGTGCAAATCGTGATTGTCGTTTTCGTCCGCTTTAATCTCCTCTTGAGCGGATAAGTCAAGGTTTTCAAGAGCGGCTTTTTTAATGTGGATTTCGTCGTCGTTGCGTGCCGTTTCCCAATTTCCAAAGCCAAGCATTTCCACAATCTTTACGCGGTTTCGGTTGCTGATGACTCCGTTCTCGTCGCCTAAAAGTCCTGCTTTTAGGAGTTCGAGCACCATATTTTTGCGAGTTGCGGGTGTTTCCACCATAGTTGAGTCGCTCTCCATTACGACGTCGTCGGCTTGTAGCTCGGACCCTTTGAAAGCACGTAGCTCTACCGCTCCGTTTTCGCCACTCAAACGCATAAGGCGCTTGCTTTCGGCGTTGCTCTTATATAGGTAAAGCACGCTCCTTGCAATTTCCTTGACGGCAGAGCGGATACTTTCGGTAGTGACGGATAGTCGGTTGTAGTCTTGCTCGATAAGTAAGGACAGCGCGTAGCCTGAAATGGAAGTTTCGGCATTTGAGTTTATCTCGACGCCGTCGGACACGCCCGATATACTCCTAAACTCTTGGAGCAGCCTATCTTCTTCGTCCCTGAACTCTTGGGGAACGGAGCCTGCGCTCATCAGTAGCGGTGGGGTTGAGCCCTGTCTATAGGTGATAACCTTGCCCGGCTCCAAGCCTTCTTCGGCAAGTGAATCAACGTCCACAGAGCCGTCTTCGACAGCGAGAACGCCCACCGAAAGCCTACTCATATACTCGTGCTTGCGGTTTTTGACGGCGTTATATGCGCGCTGAACGGGTATAAGGCGCTCGATAACCGACTGACCAAAGAAGCTATATGGCTTATTGAAAGCAACTTGCTTGATAAAGGGCAAACGCCTCGAACCCTTTTCGCCGTTTTGATAAGGCAACGCGCCGTCGAAAAGTAGGCTGTCGCCTGCAACGATGGTAAGTCTGCCGTCGGGGTGGGCTTTGGAAGGCTTTTCGTAGCGCTCGATTACGATTTGATAGTCGCTACGCTCCTTGCCGAGCGAGTTCTTTTGCGTGCCGCTTTGGAAGGATAGGTTTTCGCCGTCGACGACGCTCAAACGCTCCCCTTTTACCTTGACGCCCCAAACGTCTTCGATATACGTGACGGGATATGCCTTGGCGCGGATGATACTTTGCTGGTCCTTGACTTCTTCGGTAGAGAGCGAGTCGGGATAGATTTCATAGGGCGAGCAGACTTCCATTTTGACGGAGCCATCGCCCTCCTTATCCCAAGAGACCTTGTGGAATGCGGTGCCGGTGAGCTCAGCCCAAAAGTTGGCAAGGCCGCTTAGTCGTACGAACTCGTTGTCGTGGAAGGTGGCTTCGATGATTTTGGTGGATAGACGTGCCGACTCGACGTCCTTTTCGTCGGCGCTGCTTGGACGGACGACCACCGAGCAGTTTACGCGAGTAAACTTGGCAAGACGGCTTTCGATTATGGGCGCGATATGGTTATAGGTTTCCGTTTCTTCCCAAAAGTAGCGTTTGCCCACTTCGACGATATCGAGATTGGGCGCGATGATGGAATGCTGATTGCCTGCCATAAAATTAAGGTTCAAAGTCCACTTGGCTTCGAGTGGAGCGCGCTCGGCTTGACGGCGCTCGTAGTCGGCTTTTACTGACTCAATTAACTTTTCGTTATACATAATTCTCCTTTAAATAGTTATCTGCGGCTATAAGCCCTTAGTAATCTTTGCTTGTGAATTTCGAGTTTGGTTGGTTTGGATTTTGGTTTGGTGGTGTGGATGCGTGACTGCACGAAGTAACGTAGCTCGTCCATTGCATGGTCGTCGCGCTTAATAGGCACGTCGCCGCTACCCCAAGAGTAGCCCTTGATTTCGCGTATCATATTGGTGCAGGTTTTAAAAATATAGATACGCGCAGGACGCTCCCTAAACAGCTCGCGCACCTTGGCTATACCCGAAAACAAATCCTTGTTTACGTTGGTGTTGCACACGATACCGTGCTCGTAAAAAAGGTCGCTGACACTCTTGAGTGAAGCAAGGGTGCGCTGATTGGAAGCCGAGTCGATTAGCACTTCGAGCCTACCGTCTTCCCTAAAGCCCCAATCGAGTGCGCGAGCCTTGGCAAGGATTTTTTCTGCGTGATAGCCCACGTCGCGACCTGCTTCGTAGTGCTCGTCCACCACGTAGATTACGCCGTCGTAATCCATATAATAGAAGTGGCAAGAGAGCGGATTTTTAAGTCCGGGGTCAATGGAAATTGCACATTGCCATTCCTTTGGTAAACTCACAGGGTCCATTAGGTGTACGGAAACGTCAAATTCGGGATAGACCATTCCGCCACGGCTTTGGAACCTACCGTACTTACGAGCGTCCAAATCGTCGTCACCCATAACCTTGCTCAAACGCTCGATTTCCGCTTTTTTAAGGAAAGGATTGTCGCCCCACTCCATTTGCGTGCACCAAATTTCGGGGTCGTCGCGTGGATTAAGGTAGATTTCGTCGTACACCCAAGTTAGACCTTTGAGCGGTGTCATCGTGCCAAAGACGTCCCCCACCTTGTCGACAACTCTCATCAAGCACTCGTAGTAGACGTCGCGCGTTGGTTCTTCATCAAACCACACGAAGTCAAGGGACGCGCCTTGGAATTTTTCTCTCCCTTGCTGGCAACTTTTGAAGCCTATGGAGCTTATTCCACCAAACACGTTACGCACGTATATGGTGTCGATGATGCCTTGGAGCGGATAGTCCTTGGAGCCATCCAGCATAACAATCCTCTCAATCCAATCGGGGCGTAGGTAGTGGAGTATCTTTTTTTGCGCCACTTCCTTTTGCACTTCGGCACTGACCGACACCACCCAGCCGCTGACGTTTGGTTTGTTAGCTCGATATGGGTGTATTCCCCTTGCCATCCACACCGTTTCCACCGCGCCGCACTCCGTCTTGCCCGAGCGGTTGCCGCCAAAAACCCACCTATTGCGCTTTGGTGAGCGGTGAAACTCCAACTGCTTGAGATGTACCTTGTCACCCTTGTTGTAGCGCGCAAGCATATCCCCTTTTGCGCGAGCCGATTGCTCCTTTTCTAACGCCAAAATGCGCTCAATAATATCTCTTTGTTTCGCTTGCATAGTGCTTACCGGCTATCTCCTTTAGACTTTCCAAGGCGTATTCGTTTTCTTCGCGCGAGCGCCTTTCTTCGAGTTTTAGATTGTGTTCTTCCATTTCGCGAATGAGCTCCTTTGAGCGCTCGACACGCGTTTTGCGCGCAAGCTCCACCATTCTTGCATCAATTTGGCTATATGGATAGGTTAGGAGCAACACTCCGCCCTTCCCCCTAAGCTCAAACTTACCGTTTGCGCGATTATAGTGCAAAGTGTAGTTTGAATCGATTTCTTTTAGCCTATCCGCGATATCAAATACGTCGTGTGTGATGAGCATTTTTTCCTCCTTTGCGAAAGCTACTGCTTTCGCTAATGTTGAATGATGAATGTTGAATGATGAGTGGCTTTGCTACGTTACACTCCGCAAACAAGGATTCCTTGTGAGTGAAGCTCTATCGGAACGAAGCCCATCCCTCATTCCTCATTCTACACTCCTCATTTACTTAACTTTTTCCCCATTTTCCCTAATTTTTCTCCCCCGCGTACGCGCTATCATAGTACTATGAAAGGTCTTGCTATACTTGTTGCTTTGCTTTTTGCTCTTTTGCCGCTTGGGGGTGTGGCTCAAGGTGCTACCGATACCCCACACGTCGTCTGTCACGCCGATACTTGGCTGTATACGGATAGTGGCGAAAAGCTATTCATTATACCCAAGAGCTACTACGCTCGCATCAATAACTTGGACGACAATTTTTATTACGTCACTTTCAACGGCGTGGCGGGTAAGCTCAAAAAGGGCGAAGTGTCGGCGCTCGGCTATCACACTATTGCAAGCGGTACGGCAGTCGACATAGGAATAGCCGAAAAATACTCCGATTTTAGCTTTATCCAACTAAAAAAGCACCCTGATACAGGTGCTCTTACGATAACCGAAGTGGCTTACGGCGAGAGTTTTAGTTATCTTGGCTCCTACCCGACCGACTCGGGAGAGCTGTGGTATATGGTAAAATATAAGGATTTTTTGGGATATATTCGCGCCGAGCGCACCACTCTTCCCGAAATCACAATCCCCACTTTCGTGCCCGAAGTGAACGACGTTGAAACGTCCGTAGAGAGCACCCCACAGGGAGAAGAAAGTGGCAATATACTCAGCGACCTTGACTCCACCGAGCTAAAGATTATCATTATAGTCGGTATGGCAGTGCCTGCGATAGCGGTTATCGTGCTGCTGTTCAAGCCGTTTAGGAAGAAGTATGATTAAGGCACAGCCTTAATCGGTGAAGTTGCTACGCAGTGAAGTTACTGCGTAGTGAAGTTTGAGCAAGGCGCAAGTGAAGTTTTTAGCTGAAGCTAAAAGTTGCGGTTATAGAGAAATACAAAAGCTAATGCTTTTGCAATAAATACTCTCGCCTTGCGAGAGCAAGAAATACCTCACTCCGTTCGGCACGAAATACAAGTGCAAGCACTTGCGTTAAGGTTGGAGTATATACAAAGTGCCACAATATACTTTAACTCTCTAATACCACAACGCAAAAACTTGTTTTTTGTGTTTATCGCCTTGGAGCGTTAGCGCAAAGGTATTTATCGCCCGTAGGGTATTTATCGCTGAGCGGAAGCGAAGTATTTATCTGCGATAGCTATTCGCTAAAATGTCGCGTTTTAGCTGTCGTAGTCGTAGGCTATGCGATTCTTTCTTTCTCCTAACAAGTTGACGATATACCCATCCTCAACCTTACACCACCACTTTGGGTTGGGGGTTGGTAGGTCTTCAAGTATGTCTTCGTCAGTGACGTCGCTTTCTTTGATTACTTCCATATCTTTAATATATATCGTATAAACGTCATCTTCAACGTCAAATAACTCTACTAAAAAACTACCATCTCTAATTGGTGAATCTATAATTGCTCCAATTGTGCCCTTTTTTACACCTATATTGATATAATTGTCGTTAATGATTACGATGCGATCAAACAATTTCATTATTCCGTTATCTCCTTGTCTTTTACTAAAGGTGTTGTCACGCGTAA
>JAFTZC010000063.1 GCA_017461065.1 Clostridia bacterium
GGATTTCCACGGGCGGGAGTTGCTCCCGCACCCCAATCACCAATACAACCTAGTCTTGCCCACGCCCACGTGTCGGGAATATCAAAAGGCAAATCTTCGACTAAAACAGGCTCGTTTTTACCAACCTTCTCATAATAACAGTTATCATCACCTTTATAGATATAACTTTCAACGTATTTTTTACCAAGCTGAGCTTTCTTTTCAGTACGAATACGTTCAAGTAAAACTGATGCGGGCTCGTCATTTTCGTCTTGCTCAACTACCTTTCCTTGAATAGCGTATTGTAAGATAGATTTTTTAAGTTTATCGTAGATTTCAGCATCTAATTTTGTCGCTTGTTGTTCCAATCTATCGTATTCGGTAAGCAATGGCTCAAAGCGTTCTATTTCTTTTACAATTCGTTCTTGTTCCGCAAGGGGAGGTACTGGTACAAACATTGATTTTAATTTTCCGGAATTTAATGTAGCACCTTTAATAGCATCAGTTTGTTCAACATAATTAACCAACAAACCAAGCGTATTCATAAGATAATCTCTTGTAATATTGTTTTCATTTACATACGGGAATATCGAAATAATTGCTTCATTGTGAACAGCATCCGCACCTAAAATAGAAGTTCTTCCAACAGTTAATTTAAAGCTCATAAGCAGAGTCCCTTTGGGGGATAATGAGCCATTAAATTTTTCTTTCAAGGCAATTTCACTTATTTTTTCTTTGGTTTCAGTAATGATTTTTTTATCCTGCATATCAGCAATTGAAAACCAGGGATATATTCCTTTATCCCAAAATTTATCAGTATGCCTATCTGGAGTTTTGCCGAGTTCGAAATACACAACCTGGGGAAATCTTACCCAACACCAAGTATCGGGTATTTCAAAGGGAATTTCATCGTCTATATTTTTGACTTCTGAACCTATCTTCTCATAATGGCAATTAAAAACTTAAAAATTGTACTAAAAAAGACGGAAATTCTTCCGTCTATGTTGTAAAAAATAATCCCAACCGAGGGGTTCGATTGGGGTTAATATACCGCATGAAGGAACGCGAAAGAATGTCTCATATAAGGTACGATAGTAGATGAGTGTACGTACTTGTAAATGCATTAATTAGTATATATACCTAAACGCAGTGCGTTTACTTTCGCCAGGTTGTCGTTGCAACTTGCGCACCCCATTGGCTAAAGCCAACGGGGTATGCTTTTCCCGAATGGAGTGCAAAAAAATAACGGATACCGTAAATGATATCCGTTTTTTTTGGCACCTCCATGGGGAATCGAACCCCAGATTCCGCCGTGAGAGGGCGACGTCTTGACCGCTTGACCATGGAGGCATATATTTGATGCTTGTTTAGTATAGCACATAAGGGTTTATTGTGCAAGCATTTTTTTATTTTATATTGCAAATACGTTCTATTTTGACTATAATATAGGTATGGATTTGATTAAAGAAAAGCTCAAAGATCTACCCACCTCGCCGGGTGTTTATCTAATGTTGGACGAGTTCCAGCAGGTTTTGTACGTAGGTAAGGCTAAAAACCTCAAGAATAGGGTGAAAAGCTATTTTCTTAATTCCTCTACCAAAACTGAAAAAACCATCCTTCTCGTCCAAAAGATAAAGGATTTTCGTTATATCGTTACTTCAACGGAAGTTGAAGCGCTTGTGCTTGAAAATAATCTTATCAAGCAGTATAAGCCGTATTATAATATCTTGCTTAAGGACGACAAGAGTTATCCGTATATAAAGATTAAGATGAGTGAGGAGTATCCTCGCATCGAGATTACAAGGCGATTGCGTGCGGATGGTAGCAGATATTTTGGACCGTATATGATAGGACTGTCCATAAAGGATACTATGGAATTGATTCATAGTATCTATCCCGTTAGGAGTTGTACCGGCGACCTTAAAAAGAATAGGGCAAAACGCGAGTGTTTAAATTATCATATAGGTAGATGCTTAGCTCCTTGCACGGGTAGGGTGTCGAGCGAAGAATACAAGGAAACCATCAAAAAAGTTATGTCATTTTTGAGCGGTAACGATAAGGAAGCGCGTGCAATACTTGAGCAAAAACTGCAAAGAGCCATTGAGCGCGAGGAGTTTGAGCTTGCCATAACCTATCGTGATAGTTTGGAGCTTCTTGACAAAATCATAAGGAAGCAATCTGTAAATCTACCAAAAGATTTGAACATAGACATTTTTTCTTATGCAAACAACGGCTTATACGGCGTAATCAATTATACCGTTGTACGTGGCGGCAAGGTGATTGGGTCCGAAAATCAGCCTATCAACGAAGCTTGCGAGCCCGAAGAAGTTTTATCCACTTACGTTATGCAGTTTTATGAAAAAAATCCCATTATATGCGATGAGATTTGTCTTAGTCACGAACTTAGCTTTATGACGGAGCTGCAAGATTATCTAACGAGCATAAAAGGACAAAAAGTAAACTTGCATCATCCAAAGGGCGGTGTACGTGGACAACTCACCACGCTTTCGCTAAATAATGCAAGTGAAAATCTACAAAAAACTGTAACTAAAATTGCAACTACCGAAGCATTGACACGCGGGGCGGTTGAGCAACTCAAGGAATATCTTGACCTACCTAAGCCACCTAAGCGTATGGAGTGCTACGATATCTCCAACATATCGGGTACGGATAAGGTTGCAAGTATGGTCGTTTTTATAAACGGAGAGCCGGCAAAGGAAAGGTATCGCAGGTTTAGGATTAAGACCGTTGTGGGGTCGGATGACTTTGCTTCGATGCGCGAAGTGCTCAGCCGTAGAGTTAACGAGTTTGGCAGTGACGATATATCATTTTCGGAAGTGCCGGATTTAATTATAGTTGACGGCGGCAAGGGACAGTTAAGTTCAGCGGTAAGCATTTTGGAAGGCACGGGAATAAGCGTAGTAGGCCTTGCAAAGCGTGAAGAAGAAATCTTCAAGCCACATATATCCGAGCCCTTTATTTTACCACGGGATAGCTTGGCTTTAAAGCTATGCCAACGCATCCGTGACGAAGCACATAGGTTTGCAATTACTTACCACCGCAAATTGCGTGGAGAGCGTCAAACGCGCTCGAATCTCAAAAATATCGAAGGCGTAGGTGATAAAAAGGCAAGGGCGCTACTTGCTTACTTTAAGAAGGTGGAAAACATTGCCGCTGCAACCGTAGAAGAGATTATGAAAGTAGAAGGTTTTGGCTTGGAAACGGCTAAAGCTGTTAAAAAGCATTTTGGTAGTGAAGATGAAGTATAAGTTAATCGTATCTGATTTTGACGACACGTTGGTCGATGACAGCCAAGTTATAAGTGAAAGCACGATTGCAGCAATTAGGGAATACGAAGCACGTGGTGGAGATTTCGTCTTATGTACGGGAAGAATGATTTCTTCTATAATTCCTCACGCAAAAAAACTTGGGTTGCACGGTGAAGTCATTGGCTATCAAGGAGCTGTGGTCGCTGATATCGATAGTGGCAAATTCCTTGTCGAGCACGCAATTCCAATGGATAAAGCAATGGAAGTCGCTTTGTTTTTAGAGAAAAGAGGCCTTTACTATCAGTTATATCAAGACGATACCTTTGTAATCAAGGAAGAAAACGATTACTCTAAGTTATATCGTAAGTTTACTTATCTTCCGCCCAAAGTAGTGGGTGTCGAGCTCAGTAGTTATATGCAAAGTACTTCCCTTAATCCCACAAAGATTTTGGTTATAAACGAGCCGGAAAGAATACCTGCCATTCTCGAAATGCTTTCAAGTGAGTTCGGTGATGGGTTGCTTGTAAACAGCAGCAAGCGTTTTATGGTTGAGATAGTACCACTTGGCATAGATAAGGGTAGGGCCGTCAAAGAGCTTGCAGCAAGGCGCGGTTTGTTACTCGATGAGGTCATAGTCGTAGGGGACGGCCTAAACGACTTGCCGATGCTAAGTTCAGGAGCCTTTCCTATAGCGGTCGAAAACGCTCATTCGGAGCTGAAAAAGATTGCAAAAGCCATAGCTCCGCCTTGCATTGAAGATCCAATAAAATGGATAATTGAGAACTATTGTATATAATAAAAGGTACCCAAGTGGGTACCTTTTGTGTTTATTTGATTTTTACGTTTTCAGGCCCAAGTATGCCTATTAGCTCGCGTTGTACAGCCTCAAGATTGCCGATAGTCCTACTAAACTTATGGATTGTTCTATCGAGTTGGAACTTGGCTTCGTTGGGTCCCGGGTGAGCTTCAAAGATAGAGCTTATTCTATTTAGCACGTCGTCAAAGTGATACTCGTCAACCTTTTCAAGGTTAAAGTATAGGGTGCGAGTATCTTTTTCTTCTTGCACTTCTTCCTTTTCTTCAAGCTCCCAAGGTTTGAGCTCGCTTACGAAAATGGAGTAGCTATCATCTCTAATAGATAACCTACCGCGTATACGCACGAGAGTGTCAGGGACAAGTAGTTGCTTTGAAGTAGTCATAACTCTGCCTACGCAAACACACTCAATACGGTCGTACATATCTTCAAGGACAACTATTGCCATATCTCCGCCGGATTTAGTACGCTTCTTTTGTACGCTCGCAATAATACCGCCGATAGTGACTTCCATATTGTCTTTAAGCGGATTTTCATTTGCTTCGACGTATTCGTGGTCGTGCTCATCTTCGTCTTCTTTATGGGAGGGAATCATCGAAGTGTTAAAGCTAAACGTCGAAAATTCTTGTTCGTAGCCGGCAAGGGGATGTCCGCTAACGTACATACCAAGCATTTCTTTTTCGGCAAGCAGCCTTTCGCGTTTTGGATATTCTTTGATAATATCGTACTTGAAAGGTTCTTCCTTTTGAACGTAGCTTGCACCAAGGATATCAAAGATATCAAATTGACCGCTTTCTTCTTTACGTTGCTTTTCTCTACGCTTTGCATCAACTGCGGCGACAAGGCGTTCCAAGCTGACTTGCATAGTTGCTCTCGTCATACCAGTGCAGTCAAAGGCACCGCCCTTAATCAAACTTTCGACCATTCTCTTGTTTGGGGTTTGACCGGTTGCGTTGGCCATTCTTTCCACAAAATCATATAAGTCCTTGAATTCGCCGTTCTTTTGTCTTTCTTGAACTACGGCGTTCATTATTTCAGTACCAACGTTTTTAGTGCAAGCAAGACCGTAACGAATACCTTCCGGCTCAGGGGAGAAGAATGCTTCCGACTTGTTAATATCCGGTGGAAGTAGATCAATGTTCATATTCTTTAGAACAGCCATATACTTCTTGGTATCGTCGGGTTTGTCAATACGGTTATTGAGTACGGCAGCCATAAACTCCTTTGGATAGTAGCGTTTATAGAAAGCCGTTTCATAGCTCAAATATGCGTATGCTGCCGCGTGTGATTTATTGAATGCGTATGATGCAAACTTTTCGATTTCAGCAAAGACAGCAAGACCTACTTCCTCGGGAACGCCGTTTCTTACACAGCCCGGTATTATAACGTTGCCGTTTTCGTCGTCAAGGCCAAAGATGAACTTCTTCTTTTCAATTGGGATTTTATCAATTTTTTTCTTGGAAATGATTGCTCTAAAGTTGTCTGCGTCGGTCATCGAGTAGCCTGCGAGCTCACGCGTAATATGCATCGCTTGCTCTTGATAAACGATGATACCGCCCGTAACTTCCAAGATAGGTTTAAGGCGTGGATGTGCGTATACTATTTTGTCGGGGTTGTGACGGTTTTCAATATAAACGTCCTTGTTATCCATAGGGCCTGGACGATAAATAGATATACCTGCAATGATATCTTCCATTCTATCGGGCTTGAGTTGCGACATAAATTGCTTCATACCACCGCCTTCAAGTTGAAATACCGCATCGGTATTGCCGTCGGCAATTAGCTTGTATACTTCGGGATCTTTGTATCCGAGCTTATGGAAGTCGATATCGACTCCGTAGCTACGTTGTACGTAGTCGTGTGCCATCTTGACGTCGGTCAAGGTCATTAGGGCAAGGAAGTCCATCTTGAGAAGACCGAAGGTGTTTTCAACTTCGATCATATTAAATTGCGTGGTAAGTTCGGTGCCGTTTTTAGCAAGCGGTATGCTTTCGATAGCAGGGTTTTTGTATATAACGACGCCTGCTGCGTGGATAGACGTGTTTCTTGGAAGACCTTCTACTTGGGAAGCAATCTCGATAACCTTGCGAACTTCGGGATTATCCAAATAGCGTTGATATAGGTCTTTTGCAAGATATTTGCTGTTGGGATTGACGAGGTCGAGAATGTGTACTTTTTTGTCGTCACCGCCAAAATCAGGGATTTCTTTGGTGATAGCGCTAACTTCACTAAACGGCAATTTATATACGCGCGCTACGTCTTTGATTGCAGCTTTCTTTTTGAGCTTACCAAACGTTATAATTTGCGAAATTCTATGTTCGCCGTATAGCTCGGTAACGTGCTTGATAACTTCGCCACGACGGAAGTAACAGATATCGATATCGAAGTCAGGCATCGAAGTACGGTCTTTGTTTAAGAAACGCTCAAAAATCAAACCATATTCAAGTGGCTCAACGTCGGTAATGCCGATAGCGTAAGCGATAATAGAGCCTACGCCCGAACCACGGCCTTTACCGATTGGAATATCGTTATTTTTGGCCCAGAATATAAACTCCCAAACGATGAGATAGTAGTCGGCAAAGCCCATCGATATTATAACGCCAAGTTCTTCTTCGGCACGAGCTCTTATTTCGGGAGTTATAGTACCATAGCGTTTTTCTAAGCCTTCATAAGCGATTTTTCTCAAATAGTCAGGTGCCGACATTCCATCAGTTAATGGGAATTCGGGAATTTGATATACGCGTTTAGGGAACGCAAAGTTACATTTTTCGATTATTTCGTATGGAGTGTCAAGACTATCTTCATAACCGCGCATAGCTTCTGCCATTTCGTCGTAGGACTTAAGGTAGAAACCATCTCCGCTAAATTTTAGTCGGTTTGGAGTATCTATATATGAAGCCGTACCGATACAAAGCAAAACGTCGTGCATTTCGGCGTCACTTCTTTCAACGTAGTGAACGTCGTTGGTTGCAACGGTCTTTACTCCTATTTCATCGGCAATGCGCTTTAGCAAAGGGAGGACGCGAAGTTCTTCTTCGATTTCGTGGTTTTGAAGTTCGATATAAAAATCACCTTCTGCAAACATACTCTTAAGTCTGAGAGCGTATGCTTTTGCCGCGTCGTAGTCGCCTTTCATAAGCAAGCGCGAAACTTTACCTGCGATACAACCCGACAAGCAAATAAGGTCGGACGAGTATTTTTCCAAAAGTTCAAGGTCGATTCTTGGTTTGTAGTGGAAGCCTTCCTTGTATGCGTACGTGTTTAAACGCGAAAGATTTTTGTATCCTTCGTAATTTTTTGCAAGCAAAACGAGGTGACAATTTTTGTTGTCTTCGTCGGAGTTTCTGCCTTCGTGCTTGTGCATATCGTCGGTTGTATAAAACTCGCAACCGATTATTGGTTTGATGCCGGCATCCTTACAAGCTTTATCGAATTGTACCGTACCATACATATTGCCGTGGTCGGTCATTGCAATGGCCGGCATTCCCATTGCTTTGGCTTTTTTAACAAGCTTGCCGATTGCTGCAGCGCCGTCAAGCAAGCTATATTCGGTATGCACGTGAAGATGAACAAAATCTCTTTTTTCCATAGTAACCTTCAATCTAATTATTTATTTGTTCCGTTGTTTTCGATTTCTTCCGCAAGAGAAAGCAACTTTCTCATTCTATGATTAAGGCAGCTCTTTGATGGATTGCCCGGGATTTTAGAAGATAACTCTTGTAGTGATAGTTCGGGATAAGCAAGTCTTGCGCCTGCGGTATCTTGTAAACCGATATCAAGTGTGGCAAGTATGCCCGTTTTCATAAGTAGCTCGATAGCAGATTGTTGCCTTAAACTTGCTTCAATGGTTTTATCTATGTTTGCGCTCGTGCAATTGTTTTTGCGGTTTTCGTCGTTACGTATAGAGCGCATAACAATGGTGTTTTGGATTTCAAGCACTGCTCTCATGGCGCCAAGGAAAGCACAAAGGTCGCTTATCTTTTCAGCGTCCTTGAGATATACGGAGAATGACTCGCCGCGACGGCGCATTTTGGGTTCGGTATCAAGCTTGGTAAGTAGGTCGAGCAAGTCTTCAGCTACCTTTTCATCCCCAAGAGAAAACTCGAGATAATATCCACCTTTAGCCGATGCCGTTGAGCCGTCAACGTCAACTGTGCTTTGGGGAATAGATATCGTACCACTTGCCAAAAACACGCCTTGTAGGAAAGATTTTTGACAGCAAGGTGACTCGATAAGCTCGGGTGAAATGCCGTCGTACAATTGATAAGGAGCCGGTGAAATATAGGCTTCTTCAAGTAAATCAAAACACTTTGCACCCGGTAAATCCATTTCGTAAACGATTTTTGGATTGAACTCTCTATCCTGCTTTCTCATTTTAACTACGGGCTCAAATGAAATTAGTTGTTTGACCATTTGTGCACTTTTAACGATGAGCTCGGGACTCTGATGTTGGATGTTTATGCCAAATCCGGAGCTCGTAACGTAATAGTTTCCGGCTCCGCGAATAAGTCCTGATAGAAAAGCTCGCTTACAGCAAGTATTATGAATTTTTCCTTGAATCATATCCTCTTTGACGAGATGGGATATGGTATGTTCATTGGTCAAGATGGTATTCTCCGATTATATCAATTTCCTTAGTGATGCTAAGGTTAAATTTTTCTTTTACGGTTTGCTCGCATAGACTAACAAGCCCCAAGTATTCGGTCGCGGTTGCGCCTCCGCGGTTGACGATAAAGTTAGCGTGCTTAGTAGATATCATTGCTCCGCCAAGCGACGTACCTTTAAGGTTAGCTTTGTCGATATAGTAACCGGCACTTTCTCCGCTCGAAGTCCTTTTGAAAACAGACCCTAAGCTTGGCTCGGTAGGTTGACGGCTTAACCTAATGGCACGATAGCGAGATATCTCTAAGGAAAGGTTGTCTTTCGAAGGCGTTAAGTTTAAAGTAGCACCAACAACTATTTTATCCTTAAAGAAGTTGGAAGAACTGCGATAGGAATATGGTAGGTCAGGGCGGTCTACAACTCGTTCGCTAAGCGATGGTAAGTCAAGGTAGTTTACTGATAGCAATAGGTCAGCAATCTCAAGGCCAAAGCTGCCGGCATTTTTGACGACTGCTCCGCCGACGCTTCCGGGGATACCGCTTAGTTGCTCCAATCCTTTTAGTCCGCAAGAAGCGCATTTATGAGCAAGGTAGGGGAGCCGCAAACCGCTTTCTACGTAAAGCTGATTGCCGCGTACAGTAAACTTATTTAGTTTGCTTAGGTCAACGAGTGCACCTCTAAAACCTTGGTCGGTGATTAGTGTGTTGGTACCTGCGCCTATCGGGATAAAGGGAACGTTGTAGGCGTTAAGCAAACTAAGTGCATCTATGAGCTTTGAAGTCGAGTTTGGCTTTATTATCAAATCGACCACTCCGCCACATTTAACGGAAGATAGGGTGCTACCCGATACGTTGACGATGCTTTCTACCCCTAAATCCTTAAGAGCTGAAACTATCACGTTAACATTATAACAAATACGATGAGTCATTACAAGTACACGCTCCGTTTTTTTAACTTTAATTTCATAGAAATTACCCTTACTAAAAGAATACACAAAATAATAAAGCCTACTAAGCCTACCACCGGATAAAGATAAGAAACCAACTCACCAAAGCCAAATGCGGAAATAAGCAGTGCGTATGCAATGGTTATAAATGGAGATAACGCTCGCTCGGGACACGCGCATAATCTAAGGTTGCAAATAGCACTCGTAAGCACTGCGCAAAAAACAATTATAATACTAAAATATTTTAAATTTGTATCTAAGGATACGGAAACAAGGGGAAAATTGCTACTCTCTACTCCGACAATAATACTACGTAATAGTAAAAATAACGTGCTTAAAATTAGCGTTATACATAATCCCGTAAGGCAAATTTCTTTTTTTGCAAAGTCTTTGAAGTTTGCACCGAGATATAATCCTGCACAGGTTGAATTCATAGTTGCATATAATATAGGGCGAAGGGGATTATGCGAGCCGACGATAGTTGAGTTACGTGATAGGAATATTATACAAATGCTAATAATTGTAAGTGGCGTAAGTAGGTTGTTGGTTATACGGATTGCTTTATCTCCAAGATAAAAGGTAGATAGCGCAATGATAGCAACTACTACGCCACCTCCTTTGAAATTCAACACGTCTAAAAAAAGACTCTCAGCGCCGCCTAACATAGCGCTGAGAAAAATGAGATTGATTATCCTAACTATTACTTTGCCGACTTGAGAGTACTTCCCGAAGATAAACCCGAGTAGGTCTCCGTGCGAACATGAAGACCCCAGCATAAATAGTACAGCGGAACTACCTATAGTTACACTGCAAGCGAGTATGCCAAAAATGGATGAGTTTCCTAAAAAGACGGAAATCTCTTTGCCACTTGCCATACCCGCTCCGCATAAGGCGCCGACGAATGCAAAGGTTGCGCTAAATACTTTTGATAATCTCATACCTTATTATATAAACAAGGCAGAGATTTATTACTTATAAAATCTATTAATCAGTTTTTCGATTAGAGCGACGCTAAGATACATTAGCGTTGCAAGGATGCATAGTAGGATTGTCGATGCCATAACAAGGTCAAGCTTAAAGACTTGAGAACCGTATACCAATAGATATCCGATGCCTTCTTTGGATACGAGATACTCACCCATAATCGTACCTACCCAACTCAGCCCAACGTTGATTTTTAGTATGGAAATAATATTTGGAATGTTGGCTGGCAAAATGAGCTTATATAGTATCTGGATCTTTGTGGCACCCATTGCGTGAAGCAACTCTATCTTTTCTTTGTCAACGGCCTTAAATCCCGTATGTGCGGAAATGATAGTAATGATTACGGAAATCAAAAGTGCCATCGTGATGATAGCCGACCTACCTGCACCGACCCATATAATAATAAGCGGACCAAGGGCAACTTTGGGTAAGGAGTTTAAAACTATTAGATATGGCTCAAGTACGTCGGTTAGCATCTTACTCCACCAAAGCGCTATGGCTACGAGCACACCGATTAGCGTTGCAAGCATAAAACTAAGAACGGTTTCATAAAGGGTTGCTCCAAGGTGTAGCCATAAATCTCCCGAACGATGTAGGTCTATTATTGATAGTACGATACGAGACGGAGAACTTGTGATAAAGGGGTCGCTCCATTCCAAATATGCAGAAAGCTCCCAAAGTCCAAAAGCGAATATTAGTAAACCTATTTGGATTGTTAAGACGACTATTTTGCGGATTTTGATTTTTTTGAGATATAATTTATGTTCCTCACTCATTGATGACCTCCAAGTCTTTCCAGATGGAACGGAAGTAGACGTTATATGCTTTTTGCTCTCTTCTTTTTAGGGGTGGCAAACTCCTATCCAGGTCGACGTTATATATCTTTTTGATGCGAGCAGGCCTTTCCGTTAGGACGACGACCTTGGTGCTCATCGATATTGCTTCGCCTATGTCGTGCGTTACCAATATAGCGGTTTTTTGTTCTTCGTCGATTATCCTTGATACGTCGTCGCAAACAGACAAACGCGTTTGAAAATCAAGGGCCGAAAAAGGTTCGTCAAGTAGCAATAGCTTAGGCGAACCGACAAGTGTTCGTATAAGTGCTACCCTTTGTCGCATACCACCGCTTAGCTCACTCGGTCTTTTTTGCATAAAGTCTTTAAGTCCGTATTTGCATAGCAGTTCTTTAGCATAATTTATAACCTCAGGAGTTTTCTTTTTTTTGATTTCCGGTGATAGTAATACGTTGTTTAGTACGGTACGCCACTCGAAAAGTTGGTCGCGTTGTGGCATAAGAGCAATAAGGTCTTTTTCACTTGAGAGCGGATTGCCGTAGATGGTGACTTCGCCTTCACTTGGGGTAATCAGCCCTGCGAGAGTGGAAAGTAGCGTCGACTTTCCACAACCGCTTGGGCCAACTATAGAGACAAACTCTCGCTCTTCAACGACAAGATTTATATCGTTTAATGCCTGTGTTTCGCCCTCGGGAGAGTGATAGGTATGTGATACACTTTTGAGCTCGAGTAATGCCATAGTTCCTCCTAATCTAAAAGGCTGTTTACGATACTGTTGTCGATGATGTCGCTATATGCAACGTCTTTGTCTAAAACTTTACTGAATTTTAGAATATCTATGAGTTTATCGTAGTCTTCTTCCAGCATCGTGGGCGTAGTCTTAAAAGCACCGATTTTTTTGTATTGAGCTACGGCGTTTTCAAGGTCTTGCGTTGAAGTTCCGGGGAAGCTTTCTACAATGGCGTTCGCCACGGTTAAGTTATCCTTTTCCATTACGAAATCGGTTGCTTTTATGATTGCTTTCATAAAGGCTTTTACCGTATCTTGGTTATTCTTAATGTAGTCTTTGGTAGCCATAAAGCAGGTATATGGAATTGTTCCGGCTTCAGAGCCTACGTCAGTTTGCACGTAGCCCTTACCTGCATTTTGGTATGCTGTTGCAACGGGCTCGAACATCGTGCAGTAGTCACCGGTACCCGAGCCGAAAGCCGAAGCTATTAGGTCAAATTGTACGTCGTAATTGATGGTGATATTTTTGCCGTTTTCAAGCCCGTTTTTATAGAGTGCGTACTCAAGACACATTTGGGGCATACCACCTTTTCTGCCGCCGATAATTTCCTTGCCTTCAAGGTCGCTCCACTTGAAGTTTTGAGCTGGGTTTCTACCGATGAGGAAAGAGCCGTCTTTGGTCGTAAGTTGTCCAAAAACTACGGGGTAATTGGAGCTGCCGCCTGCTTTGACGTATACTGCCGTTTCGGGGCCTGCAAGACCTATATCCGCTTGACCGCTCATAATTGCTGTCATAGTTTTGTCACTGCCACCACCATTGGTAAGCTCGATAGTTAATCCTTCTTCTGCGAAGTATCCTTCATTGATTGCAACGTAAAGTGGGGCGTAAAACACCGAGTGAGTTACTTCGTTGAGTCTTATAGTCGTTCCCTCGTTATCTTTACAGCTTACGAGAGATAGGGTAGCAAGGGCAAGCAATGCTACTATAAGTAATATCGTTACAAATTTTTTCAATTCTACCTCCTAAACACTACATACTATGAGAGCTTTTCAAGTAGGGGTTACACATATTTACAACGGAATTTATAAGTGGGAACTTGAAAACGATATTCGTATATGTTATATTTATATAGATGAAAAAAGTAAGTATATTGTTTTTAATAACTATGGTAGTAATGCTGCTCGCATCTCTTTTTGCAGGTAGCATTATTGCCTATGCAGAAGATGAAATAACGGTTGAATTCATCACTAAGGTGAATTCGGACGGAAATATAGTTTCTTATGACGACACCTATTCTCGTGACGTAACCGTAACCTATAATTTTAGTTCGGCATCGCACTACGTAATTAGGGTATATGCAAAAGAGGGCGCAACCTATCAACTCGTGCGTGCGACCGAAAATCAAAAGATAGTGGACGGAAATGGTAGTTATACCGTCATAGATGACGGCGATATCAGACTTGATTGCGTTGCAAAAGATAGCGCAAGCAAGGAGCTTGCAATTATATCAACTTACGTTAAGTCGGACGTGAGTGCGCCTACAAGGCCTACGATTGACCCTGACGGCGTGCTTGACGCAGGTCACTCAGTGCCATTTAGCGTAGGATACGTGGTGGGCTACGATAACCTTTCGGGGGTGGATTTCGAGCGTTCAACCTATAGATTTGAAGACTCCGACGGCGCGATTGTTATCCCCGAGACCACCATACATAACGGATACGACAAAGCACTCATCGCAGGTATTAATCAAAACGGCACTATCGTTCTTACTATATATGATAAGGCAGGTAATTTTGTCGTTGAAAGGAAAGATTACACCTTGCATTATTACGTTAATTCCTCCGCACCTACCATTACGATTACGCCCGAAAACGGCTATTCACAAAACGTTATGGTAAGTATCGTGTGGCCAATAGGCGTGAGCTATTATTCATATAGGCTGGTAGTAAACGGCACCGAGCTTCCAAGAAAGACCTATACCGTACCGTTTAGTATTGATGACGAAGGTACTGTTGCAGTACAAGCATATTATTATGCAGATGGTGTTGAAACCTACGTAACCAAGAGTGTAACCAACGTTGACAAGACGGCTCCAAGTGAAACTTCTATTGCCGAAAGCATACGCGCCAAAGTGGATTTGACGTCGACTGCCCCGGTTGTATTATCGCTCCGCGTTTTGGATGCTAAGAGCGGTATCAAAAAAGTATATCTCAAAAACTTTGGCTCGGAGTTTACGCTAAGCGATATAAACACCTATTCTATGGACGTAACGCCAAGACTTGGCACGAACATAACCGTCGTTGCAGAGGATAACGCCGGCAACAAGGTGGAGTACAGCTATCCTTTGAACGGATTTGATAGAAACAAGATAGAGTACTATTCCGAGACCTTCCAAACGCTAAACTCCAACACCTACGATAGCTATGGTTGGAGCGAAGTGCTAAACGCATATAATAGGCTTTCAAACCTAATGGGCTCGCAGGACACCACGAGCGGAAAAATAGCTGAATACGCCCAAGCAGTTGACGATGCAATTAGCGGAAATCACAACGTTAAGGTAACCTTAAGCGAAATTATAGACGGCTTATCTAACGATTTCAAGGCGGAAGTAGGCATTGGCGCAACGAGTGTAAAGAAGGGCGGAAAGTTAAATCTCACCGTCAAAAAAATCAACTACTCCGAAGCTGAACTTAACGAGAAAATGACCATTGCCGCGACTATAGCAAAGTTTCCTGCATACAGCGGATACGGCTTTAATCTTAAGTTAAGTGCAGCTGACGGCTCGGACGTTACCATATACAATAGGTATAACGTTTCGCTCACTATCCCCGATAGCAATAAGCTCGCAAAGGTTTACTATGAATCTGACGGCATACTTACTCAGCTTAGCGCAACCATAGACAATGGAGTTATTACTTTTAGCGCAGAAGGTGACGGCAATTTCTATCTTATCGTAGAAAAGACCAAGGTTGAGGAGCAAGGCAAAGGGCTAATGATAGGCGAAAAGTTCTATTCAATGGAGCTACTCCTAATAGCCGGCGGCATAATACTTGGAGCTATAATTTTGGTTGGCGTTCTTACCCCACTAATCTACAAACTGGTTAAGGACAAAAAGCTAAGGGGTAAGAAGTTTAATTATCTCAAATAAAAACATAACGGAACGTTAAAGGTGCAATAATGCACCTTTTTTTGCAAGTAAAATTTACAAATTTTTAACAAATATATAACTTTTTATAAATATCTATTTTTGTAAAATAAAACCATAAAATATCGGAGGATTTTTATGGCAGACGTAAATGCTATTGAAATTAGGAATTTATCAAAAAGTTTTCGTGGGATGTATGCTGTTGATAAATTGAATATGACCATACCTGTTGGCGCAATTTATGGTTTTATTGGCGAGAACGGAAGTGGTAAATCCACTACGGAAAAGTTAATTTGTGGTCTTCTTGTGCCGGATGAGGGCGAAATTAAACTTTTCGGCAGGGATTATCGTGATGCCGGCGTAAGAGTCAGAGTGGGTGCGTTAATAGAAAATGCAGGGTGTTTTCCAGGCTCAACTGTAAAAACAAATTTGATGATGCAAGCTATCAATCTTGGCCTTAAAAACCCTGAAGAGGAAATTGCTAGGGTGCTAAAGATCGTGCGTATGGAAGATAGCCAAAATATTAAGTTTAAAGCTTGTTCTCTTGGAATGAAACAACGTATCGGTATTGCTATGGCACTACTTGGTAATCCTGCGCTACTTATTTTGGACGAGCCTATCAACGGACTTGATGCAGACGGAATGAGAATTATGAGAGAGATTCTCGTTGATGTAAGCCAAAACGAGAATTGCACAATTTTGATTTCTTCACATATACTTGGTGAGCTTGAAAAGATAGCAACCCATTATGGCATTATTCGCAGTGGTAGGATGATTCAAGAAATTACTGCCGAAGATATGGCAAAAAGAAGTAGGGTATGCGTATCTATTAGGGTGCGGAATGCAGATAAGGCGTACAAATTACTTTTAGCAAAATACGTTAACGTACGCAAGGAAGAAGAATATCTGCGCGTTTACGACGTTGAAGACGTAGAAGGAATCGTTGCATATCTATATGCAAATGGACAAGTTGTAAGCGAAATCCAAAAGAACAAAGTAGGTCTTGAAGAATATTATATTGAAATTATGTCAAGAAAGGAGGAGCAATAATATGATGGTAACGAGAGAACTTAAATTTGAATCTCCAACCTTTGTTGAAAGACTAAAGGGTATGTTGGGCGTTGATTTTTATCGTTTATTTCATACACCGTTGTTTTATATTTTTATTGCTATTGCTGCAATAATCCCTGCGATGATACTTAGTATGACGAGCATGGAAACGGCAGAAGGTGCAACACAAATGTACACTAATACTTGGCAAGTTATTGCAGCGGACACTCCTTTATACGTTGTAAATAGTATCGCAGAATACGCCAATATGAATATGGTATTTATTTTTGGTGGTATTATGGTTTCAATTTTTATCGGACACGACTATAAAAGTGGATACGTGAAGCAGCTTTTTACCACTCACGCAAAGAAGCAAGACTATATGATGTCTAAGAGCTTGACGGGTGCTTTTTCGATGATTTGTATGTGTGTTACCTACCTTATCGGTACGATGGTTGCAGGTGCGATATCACAAACTTCATTTGAAGTAAACGTAGGCTCTTTGATATGTGCGATACTTGGCAAAATGTTAATGAGTTTTGGTTGGTCAAGCTTATACACCTTCCTAAATATCATATTTAGAAGATATTTCGGCATATCGATTGCATCGTCCTTTTTCTTTGGAACGGGTATATTGATTATAGGAGTTGCCGCACTTGCCGGAAATTCTCCTGTGTTAAACGTCTTCTTATATGGATCATCGGTGTATGCGTGTTTAAGCAGCAATTTTTTGAGTGTGATTATATGCTTGGTCGTATCTGGTGCGTGGGCAGTTATTTATAACGTTATTGGCACGCATATTCTATCGAAGACAGACGTGTATTAAGGAGAGATAAGTATGAATGCTGTTGAAATAAGAGAATTATCAAAAAACTTTGGTCAAAAGCAAGCCTTAAATGGATTGAACATGACGGTCCCCATTGGCGCTATTTACGGCTTTATAGGTGAAAACGGAAGTGGTAAGTCTACAACCGAGAAGATTATATGTGGGCTTTTAGTTCCAAATGGTGGGGAAATCAAGCTATACGGAGAAGACTACAAAAATAGCGACGTTAGGGCCAAAGTAGCTTGCCTTATTGAAGCCCCAGGCTGTTTTCCAAATTACAGCGTATGGAATAATTTGATGTTACAAGCAACCAATTTAGGTATCTTAAATTCCGAAGAAGAGATAAGAAGGGTGCTTAAGCTTGTGAGAATGGAAGGCTCTGCATCAAACAAATTTAAGAACTGTTCGCTTGGTATGAAGCAACGTATTGGTATAGCTATGGCTCTTATAGGAAGCCCCAAGCTGTTGGTGCTTGACGAGCCTATCAATGGCCTTGACGTTGATGGTATGAGGATAATGCGCGAGATACTAACCGATATCACCAAGAAAGGAGAGTGTACGATAATAATCTCATCGCACGTTTTGGGCGAGCTTGAAAAGGTCGCAACTCATTACGGCATAGTTCGTGGTGGCAAAATGATAAAAGAAATGACTGCAGAAGAGCTTGAAAAGGATTGTCCTACCTACGTTGCGTTAAAGACACAAGATATGCTAAAGACAAAAGCTCTCTTAGACAAAAAGTATCGTAGGGTGGTTGAAGAAAACGAGTATTTAAGAGTATACGATTCCGTAAATAGTGAAGAAGTCGTAAACTATCTATGTGAGTTCGGCGTGTTCGTAAGCGAAGTAAAAACTGATAAGATTAGTTTGGAAGAGTATTACGTCAATCTAATGAATGGCAAAGGAGGCAAATAATGACTACCTCAAACGTAAAATTTGAATCAATCAGCCTAAAAACAAGGATTATCACCATGCTTAAGGTTGACCTTAGGCGAATGTTTACAATGCCGTTGTTTTATATAATGGTAGGCGTTTCGGCAGTAATTCCGGTGCTCGTGCTCGTTATGACTTCTATGATGGCAGGAACTCCGTCGGTTGACCCGGTAACCGGTGTAGAAACTACAATGGCTTCGTTTGAAAACGTATGGCAAACACTCGGCTCAACGAGTGATAGTGGTGCAATGATGTCAATGGACCTCGTGGGAATGTGTAACATAAACATGATATATTTCCTAATTGCCATACTTGTGTGCTTATTTATATCCGACGATTTCCGTAGCGGATATGCAAAAAATTTGTTTGCAATGCGTTCAAAAAAGACCGATTACGTTATATCCAAAACAGTAGTAGGCGTAGTAGGTGGCGTAGCTATGATACTTGGCTACTTTGTAGGAGCAATGCTTGGCGGCGGTATTGCAAGCCTATCGTTTGAAGTGGTTGGAGCAACTGCCGGTGGCATAGTCGCGTGCATATTTTCAAAAATATTTATCGTTGCCGTATTCGTGCCGATATTCGTGGTAATGAGTGTGGTTGCAAAGCAAAAATCTTGGCTATCGATACTACTTTCACTTGGTGCAAGCATGCTACTCTTTACGATGATACCAATGATTTCACCTCTTGACTCCACGTTCTTAAACGTAATTCTTTGCTTGGCAGGTGGTGTATTGCTTAGCGTAGGCTTAGGCAGCATCAGTAACGTAATATTACAAAAAACCAGTTTGGTATAAATCAAGTTTATAAAAAAAAGAAGGAAGCATTTGCTTCCTTCTTTTGTATTATTCATAATCTGTTATTCCTAAAATATAATCAGATTTAACGTCTAATACTTTGCAGATTTTTGCAAATGTATCAAGAGCCGGAAAAATATCAAGCTTCATATACTTCGAAACAGTTTGAGCGGATACTCCGATTTCTTTTGCGATATCCTTTTGTTTTATGTTTGAGTATTTAATAGCTTCTCTTAGCCTTTTTTGAATACTTTCAAGATCCATATGTTAACACCTCTTTTATAAATTATTATAAAAGTAGTATCGTATAATATACGATTTTTGTCTTGACAATCGTATATTAGGTGATTTATTATTATGATAGATAATATTTTTTAGGAGGGATAGTTTATGGACGACCATAAGACAATAACTAAAAACTCTATAATTAATAGTAAAAAAGCAAATAGGTTTGATCGCTTTGGTAAAAAATTATATAAAAATTTAATGACATATTTGTTTGTTGGCGGTTTAGCTTTGATTACATTACTTGTATCCATAACCTTAATTGTACAAGATAATTTTAGCAAAGATATTAACGATGATTTTAATACAGCTAATATAGATGTTAACATTCCAAGCTGTTTACATAATTTTGATGTACATTATCAATGCTTAGAATGTGGTTTTATTGCTTGGGAACAAGTAGAAGAATATTCTATTTTTGAATTTAGCAAAAATGATGGCGAAGTTAGAATTGAAAGGTTGAAAGATAATAATGCTAAGTTTGTTTCGATTCCTAATTACGTAACAAGCATAGCTGATAATGCATTAGGTGATATTAGTAGACTGGAGTACAATGTGAAAGATAATGTATGTTATCTTGGTAATGATGAAAATCTTTACTTGCTTGCGATAGGGGTGATAGACGCTACGGCCAGTTATTTTAACATTGATTTGGGTTGTAAAATGATTTATAACAACGCATTTTCTAATTGCGATAGTTTGTCGAGTATAGCAATTCCAGGGTCGGTAACACAAATAGGAAAAGCTGCATTCCTTGATTGCGATAATCTAACGAGTGTAGAAATTCCAAACGCTGTAACAATCATGGGAAGCGCCGTTTTTTTTAGTTGTAATAATCTTACGAGCATAACTATTTCCGATTCAGTAGTAAGGATAGAACCAATGTCGTTTGAAGATTGCAGTAATCTTAGAAGTGTGGTAATACCTAATTCCGTAAAAAGTATTGGAGATTTCGCATTTTATGGTTGCAGTAATTTAGATAGTGTAGAAATCTATGGTTTTGTAACAAGTATAGGAGAAAGTTCGTTTGAGGGGTGTTGTCGCTTAACAAACATAAGTATTCCTAACTCCGTAACGGATATAGGAAAGAGTGCATTTGAGGATTGCATTAGCTTAATTGGTGTAATAATCCCCTGATTCTGTAATAAGCATAGGAAGTAGAGCTTTCTATAATTGTAGTACTATAACAAATGTAGTGCTAAGCAATTCAATAGAGATAATAGAAGATAGCACTTTTTATAATTGCAGTAGTTTAATGAATCTTACGATAGGAACGTCTATAAAGAGCATAGGAGATTATGCTTTTTACGGTTGCTATAACTTGGTAGAAGTATATAATCTTTCTTCTTCCCTTATCGTAACGTTAGGCAATTTAGATAACGGATGCGTAGGGTATTATGCAAAGGTCATTCATAAGTCGCAAAATCAACCAAGCAAAATATCGACGGGTAGTAATGGGTACAATATATATACAGACAACGAGGACAAAATACTTATTGGATATAGCGGGAGTGAAACCGAGCTTGTATTACCTGAAGGGATAACTGAAATAAACCAATATGCGTTTTTTAATAGTAAAAGTCTAACGAGCGTAACTATCCCTAATTCAATAACGAGTATAGGAGATTATGCCTTTTATGGTTGCGATAATTTAGTATACAATGAAAAAGATAACGTAAAGTATCTTGGTAGTAGTGATAACTCGCATTTGGCTGCAATTGGTTTGGTTGACGCTTCTGTTACAAGCTTAGCTATTGTTTCAGATTGTAAGATAATAGTTGATTCTGCTTTTGCGAATTGCAATAGTCTTGCGAGGGTAATAATCTCGGAGTCAGTAATGAACATAGGGGATTCTGCATTCTATGGTTGCTCTAAATTAACGAGTTTAGTAATTGGGGACACTATAAATAGTATAGGCAAGAATGCCTTTTCCGGTTGTCCTATAGAGAAAGTTAGCTTGCCTACTAAAGCTATAGGGTGTATTTCTCAAGAAAACTTGAAAGAAGTAGTAATAACGAGTGGGGAACTTTTAGAAAATAATAGCTTCTATAATTGTGACAGTTTAGAGAGCATAACAATTGGTGACGACGTAAAGGCTATAGGAGCGAGAACATTTTCTTTTTGTGATAATCTAACGGATGTGACGCTGGGTGCTTCATTAACAAATATCGAAGATTATACATTTCGTGCTTGCACGAGTCTTACGAACGTAACGATCCCTAACTCTGTAATAAGTATAGGAAGTTTTGTATTTTATGATTGCAATAGTTTAAAGAGTGTAATTATTCCTAATTCAGTAATGAGTATAGGAAGCTGGACATTCTATAATTGTAGCAGTCTAATGAGTGTAATCATTCCCGAAACCATAACGAATATAGGGGATAATGCTTTCTATGGTTGCACGAGTCTTACAAACGTAACGATTCCAAACTCGGTAACGGATATAGGAAGCTCTTTGTTCTATGGTTGCAATAGTCTAACCAGTGTTGTGATTCCAGATTCAGTAACGAGTATAGGAGATTATGCATTTAGGGATTGTAGTAGTCTAACAAGTATAGTTATACCCGACTCGGTGTCAATTATAGGCCGCTATGCATTTTATAATTGTGCGAATCTAACAAGAGTAACGCTTTCCGATTTGATAACTGATATAGGAACTGGGGCGTTCTCTTGTTGTCCTATACAATATGTAAGTTTGCCTACTGTAGCTATAGGTTATATTCCACAAGGCAGCTTAATAGAAGTGGAAATAACAAGTGGTGAACAGATAGGAGATTCTGCGTTCTATGGTTGTTCTAGCCTAATAAGCATAATATTAGCTAACTCTATAGTTAGCATAGGAGATTATGCCTTTTACAATTGTGATAGTTTAAGGAACGTAACGATTCCTAATTCTATAACGAACCTTGGGGAGAATCTATTTTATGGTTGTGATAATTTAGTATATAATGAAAAAGATAACGTAAAGTATCTAGGGAATAGTAATAACTCACATTTAGTTGCAATGGCTATACTTGACAATTCTGTTACAAGTTTAACTATTGTTTCTGAATGTAAGATAATAGTTAATTCTGCTTTTGTGAATTGCAATAGTTTAACAAACGTAACAATAGGAGACTCTGTCATAAACATAGGAGCTGGAGCATTCACAGGATGTCCTATAGAGAATGCGAGTCTGCCGACTACAGCTATAGAATATATATCTCAAGAAAACTTGAAAGAAGTAGTAATAACGAGTGGCGAAATTTTAGAAAGAAAAGTTTTCTATAATTGCGATAGTCTAGAAAGAGTGTCAATAGGCAATTCCGTAACTTGCATAGGGGACGATGTATTCCGTGGTTGTGACAACTTAGAGAGTGTAACAATAGGCAGTTCCGTAACGAACATAGGTGACGATGTGTTCTATGATTGCATTAACTTAACAAGCGTAACGATTGGTAGCTCAGTAACAAGCATAGGAAGTTGTGCATTCTATAATTGCAGTGCTCTAATAAGTATAGCTATTCCTTATTCTGTTACAACCATAGGAAGTTGTGCCTTTTATAGTTGCGCTAATTTAACAAGCATAATAATCCCCGATTCAGTGACGACTTTAGGAAGTTATGTCTTTTATGGTTGCGCTAATTTAACGAACGCAATAATTGGCAATTCAGTAACGAGTATAGGAGATAATGCATTCTATAATTGCAATAGTTTAATTGACATAGTAATCCCTGATTCAGTGACGACTATAGGAAGTAGTGCCTTCTATGGTTGCGTTGATTTAACGAATGCAATAATCGGTAAGGCAGTAACAAGCATAGGAGATAATGCATTCTATAATTGCGATAATCTAATTGACATAGTAATTCCAGACTCGGTGATTACCATAGGTGATTATGCTTTCTATAAATGTGGCAGTTTGATGAGCGCAACAATCGGCAATTTGGTAACACGTATA
>JAFTZC010000064.1 GCA_017461065.1 Clostridia bacterium
ATGTGGCCGTTCAACCTCTCAGTCCGGCTACCAATCGTCGCCTCGGTGAGCCGTTACCTCACCAACTAGCTAATTGGACGCGAGCCCATCTTGTACCGCTAAAGCACTTTGACCCCTCTAGGATGCCCTAGTGTGGTCTTATCCGGTATTAGCAGTCGTTTCCATCTGTTATCCCAGAGTACAAGGCAGGTTGCTCACGTGTTACTCACCCGTTCGCCACTAAAGTATTGCTACTTCCGTTCGACTTGCATTTGTTAGGCATGACGCCAGCGTTCGTCCTGAGCCAGGATCAAACTCTTTAGTTCAATCTTAGCTTAAAACTTCTCTTTTACTAGCGTAAAAATTTGAAGCATTTAATTCTCAAAAAAATTAACTGTCCTCTTACGAGGACTCTGTGTGTTTTGTGTTATTTAACACTAATTCTCGCTTCTTACTGTCTGTTCAATTTTCAAGGTACATTCAAACTGTCCGTCGCGGACAGCCTTTATATAATATACCAAAAGATTTTAGGTGTCAACAAATTTTTTATAATTTTTTAAATTTTTTTTAATTTATTTTTTGACACTCATTTTGGTACGTTTTCAAAGGCTTTTTTAGGTGCATTTTACGTAGCTAATTGCTCACGAGCGTCATTATAACACACTTTTATGCGCGTGTACATTAAATATGATTAAAAATACTTATTTTTTATTTCGAGTTATAAGTTAACAAATCTTTAACAAAGTATTATTATATTATTGTTATCAAAAAATAGGATAGTTGAATATGGTTAGGATTTTAGTTGTTGAAGATGATAAAGCGATGAACGGGTTGGTTTCAACCTGTCTTCGTGATAGTGGTTACGAAGTAAAAAGCGTTTTTGACGGAGTTCAAGCACTGAGTGCACTTGAAGACGCCCATTATTCTATGATTTTGAGCGACATCATGATGCCTCGCATGGATGGATTTGAGCTTGCCGAAAGCATAAGACTAACCGACAAAACCACCCCTATTATTTTCATGACGGCAAAAGACGACAAGCCCTCTAAGCTTTATGGCTATAAGCTCGGAATCGACGACTACATCACCAAGCCGTTTGACATCGACGTTCTTATTATGAAGGTTGCGGCAGTCCTCAGGAGAGCACAAATCGAAAACGACAAAGTCGTTACCGTTGGCAACCTAACAATGAACACCGAAGAACACCTAGCAACCATAAACGACAAAGAGATTGCGCTTACCGTAAGGGAATTCGATATTCTGTTTAAGTTTTTATCCTATCCTAAAAAGACTTTTACTCGCTCGGCACTAATGGAAGAGTTTTGGGACTACGATAGCTCTGCAACCAGTAGAACGGTCGACGTTTATATTGCAAAGATAAGAGAAAAAACCAAAGATGCTACGGGTTTTGAAATCCAAACCGTACACGGCCTTGGCTATAAGGTGGTACTAAAATGAGTGGTCACGATAAAAACAAAAAGCTATACGGGTTTATGGGATATCTCTTGTTTTTCCTCACCTTTGCCGTTGCAATTACGATTTCTATTGCCGTATTCGTAGCAATCAATCGCGAAATGGACGGCAACACCACTATCATTACGATTGTGATGATAGCAATTATACTTTTCTTTGCAGGGGTATGTACTTTGCTAGACTACCTTAGAAGAAAGATAACCATACAAAGCCCTGTAAACAAAATCCTCGATGCAACCGAGAGACTTGCCGAAGGCGACTTTAGCGTGCGCCTTGACACCGACCACGCTTACGGAAAGTACAACGACTACGACCTGATTATGGAAAACGTAAACGTTGTAGCAAGAGAGCTTGGCAAAAGCGAAATTTTGAAGTCCGACTTCATATCAAACGTATCGCACGAAATCAAAACGCCCGTTGCCATAATTCAAAACTATACCACCCTATTACAATCCAAAAATTTGACCGAAGAAGAGCGTAATGGGTACGCAAAGATTATACTTGACGCATCCAAACGCTTGAATAGCTTAGTTACAAACATTCTTAAATTAAACAAGCTCGAGCACCAAACCATCACCACCGAATGGGAAAGTTTAAACGTTGCAAGCGTGCTTGAAGAATCGATAATCGGCTTTGAAGAAATTATCGATTCTAAAAGCCTTGAGCTTGAAGTAGACATTGACGACGTAGAAATCATTTCATCAAAAACCTACCTTGAACTCGTATTCAACAATCTACTTTCCAACGCCATAAAATTCACCGAAAAAGGCGGTAAGATTAGCGTCATTGCTAAGAAAACGACAAATGGCGCATCAGTCAGCGTAACGGATACCGGATGCGGTATATCAAAAGAAGCCGGGGCACATATCTTCGACAAGTTCTATCAGGGCGACACTTCGCACTCTCAAGAAGGCAACGGATTGGGACTGCCACTCGTAAAAAAAGTTATCGATATACTCGGTGGCTCCATTAGTGTTCAAAGCGAACTCGGCGTAGGCTCTACGTTTACGGTAGAATTAAAGGATAGAAATGAGCGATAAAAGGAAAAAGCTTAATTGGGATATTAAGGGCTGGCATCTTGCGCTGCTATATCCACTTACTATTATCTTTATAGTAGGCTCGATGGTGCTAATTAACGTAGAAACTACTGCGCTATGGTTGGATATACTATCGTATGTTTGCTTTACTCTATCTGCTATCGGGCTTGCGCTATCAATATATACTATAGTAAAAAAAGCACCTGAAATATCAAAGAACGTAACGACTTGGCTACGCAAAAATGCATTTATCAATCGTTTGTTCGAGCACTACGACTTTCGTACGATAGTCTTTAACACTTTGAATTTCTTGGTTAATATAGGATACGTAATATTCAACGCAGTCATTGGCATAGTGTCAAAATCGGTTTGGTATGGTTCGCTCGCTGCTTACTACCTAATTCTAACCGTAATGCGAGGAGTTATCGTATTATATCACGGCAAAAACGCACTACTAAAAATCGAGCGTCCCACAGGATACGAAAAAATGAGTGATAAGCAAGTTGAGCTTCGCTTATATCGTCTAAACGGAATATTGCTTATACTGCTACCAATCGCCCTATCGTTCGTAATACTCGATATGGTACAAAACGGCTCGGCGTTCGTAAGATGGGGTTGGACGGTATTGGGGTTTGCAGCAGTTGCTTTCTACAAAGTAATTGCTTCAATAGTGCAAATTAGTCGCTCACGCAAAAAGAGCGAAGACTATACCATATACGGACTAAGAAACATCGGGTTTGCCGCGGCACTCGTTACCATACTGAGTCTTCAAACTTCGCTACTGCACTCATTTGGCTCTCAAGATTTCAACACGCCGTACGCTAACGCTGCAACGGGCGCAGGAGTATGTGCCGTCACCGCTATAATGGGAATAATAATGATAGTACAATCGTCCAAGAAAATCAAAACGCTTAATATAGAAGAAAAGGAACAAAAGGAAAACCATGACTAAAAACGAAAAATTTGAATATACCTATACAGCCCCTACCGAAGCCGAACGCCGTGAGATAATGAGCATAAAAAATAACTATGCTCCTACGTTACCTAAAAAAGAAACTAAACTCGAAAGGCTTAGAAAATTGGATAGTAAAGTAAGTAATACCGCTACTATTGTGGCACTTATCCTAAGCGTGCCCGGCTTTCTTATATTTGGCACGGGGATGACTATGGTTTTAGAGTGGAGCTTGATTTCTTGGGGTATAGTCGTAAGTGCCGTTGGCGTTATTCCTATGGCGCTCGCATATCCTGCTTATAAACACGTCTTAAACAAAGGTAAGAAAAAATACGGTGCCGAAATATTGAAGCTATCCGAAGAACTATTGGAAATCAAAAACAAATAACCCCTCAAACACGATGCGACCTAAAATGGTCGCATTTTTCAAAACTTTAACAATCATTTACAAAACCTTTACAAACCTTTGTTTTTTGTTTTACATCCAAAGCATATAATCTATTTGTAAACGACGGGAAGCACCCTGACTGCAAAAAATAAAAACAAAAACAAATATAAAAGTAAAGGAGATGTAATTATGATTAATTTCTTCAAAAAAGCATTCAAGGATATGAAAGCAAGTGCTAAGGCTCAACACGAAGTTGACAAGGCAAACCTTCAAGCAGTAAAAGCTGAAAGCAAGGCACAATGGGAAGAAGCAAAGATGAGCCCCTCTGCTCGCCAAGCTATGATGCAAGAAGAAAGAGATGCTCAAATCGCTGAAGCAAACGCAAGAAAGGCCGTTGCAGAAGAACGCATCGAAAACGCGAAGAACCGTTAGTCCACAAGATTATATCAATTCATTGATATAACTTCCTCTTCCTTGACTGGCTCACGAGAAATCGTGAGCCAATCTACTATAAAATCAAAAATTAACAAATCTTTTACAACAATCTTAACAAACGCTAACAAGCAAAATTTATAATATATTCGTAATAAAACAACTTAAGGAGATATAAATATGAATCAACGTGAACAAGTTAGAAAAATCGCAGAAAGCTATGAAACCAAAACCCCATCCGGCCTCGACAAACTCAAAAAGTTAGATGAAAAAATCCGTCGCCCTTCCACTATTTTCGCATATGTATTCGGCACTCTTGCATCTCTCGTACTCGGCGTAGGTATGTGCCTTGCTATGAAAGTACTCGGTGACCTTATGGCAGTTGGCATCGTAATAGGCGTAGTAGGAATTATTATGTGCCTAATCAACTATCCCATCTACAAAAAGATGCTTTCAAATGCAAAGATCAAAAACGCAGACAAAATCAAAGAGCTATCAAACAAAATTTTAAACGTATAATAAAAAGTCTCTTCTTGAATGGGCACCCTTTTGCCCAATCGATATAGGGATTAAATTAAATGATTACAAAACTCGCCTTATGTAAGTCGAGTTTTTTACATAAAGCAGCTTAAAGTGTACGAATTTATATAATAAACTTAATGCTGGATAAAATTTTTACAAAAATCAGAAAATTGCTTAGACATTAAGATTAACAAGAAAAGAAACACTTTTCAAAACTTTCAAAAACAATCAAGTGATAAAATTAAGGCATTAAATAAGAATTCTTTGTCATAAAATAACATTTGTTCTTATTGGAGGAAATAAAATGAGCAATATTTTTACTAAGCTTTATGGTAAAATGGAGAGAAATAATAAAAAAATACAAATTCGCTCTTCGGGGTCGACTCCCAGTGCAAAGCTTGAAAAGATTCGTTCGGGACAATCCTATCTGTATCAAAAAAACGGAATGGAAAGCGAGGTCTTTGAGATTACCTTTCACAAAAAGGTCAGAGGCTCCATGCTGAATCAAGCGTTGATGGAAGCAATTAAACGTTATCCTTATTTGAACACCAAGCTCGTGGAGCTTGACGGTGATTTTTATATCATTCAGAATGAAATGTCTCTGACGGTACGCAGAACGCAGAACCTTGCAAGACTTGGACACATCAGTTGCGGATATCATTTGGTAGATATCACTTACTATGAAAAGTCAGTATATATTTCGTGGCATCACGCATTGTGTGACGGAAAAGGTATTAAGCCCTTTGTAGAAAGCTTGATCTATTACTACTGCAAATTCAGATACAATAGCAAGGCAAAGTCAGATGGCATTCGTCTTGCCAAATCTCCTCTTCTGCCCGATGAAACCACCGAGCCGAATCTCGCTAGTTATTCCTTTGACGAGAGCAAAGATCCTGTGCAGGTTTCCCGTGATGCGTTTGCAATTCCCGAAAACGTGATCGAGAAACATGACACCGATTATCGTTACGATATACAAATCCCTGCCGCTGCTTTTATGAAGGTGTGCAAGGCAAATCATGCTACACCCACTATTTTGACCTCTCTGCTCGTCAGCGAAGGAATTGCAGAGCTTTATCCCGATTTCGATAAGCCGATCAACGCAAATCTTGCTGTGGATATCCGCGATGCCCTAAATCTTCCCAATACCTTCAAGAACTGCGTGCGCAGTATGCCAGTGCCATTCGAAAAAGAGTTTCTCTCTATGTCGCTTACCGAACGTGTAGAAAAGCAACGAGCCATATTGAACGCACAGCGTGACAGAGATAATCTCAGACGCATGGCTAATGCGTCCCTCGGCTTGTTTAACAAACTGGATTCATTACCAGACTACAAGTCAAAACAAAGCATGATGGATTTCTTTAACGGAATGCTGCTCAATACCTACATTATCAGCTATCTTGGACAGATGATTGTCAATGAAAACGCGCAATATATAGACACCGTAGGTTTCTATAATTCTGGATCCGTCGGACTCGGAATCAATATCCTATCCTGCGGAGATAAGTTTTGCTTCAATTTCAAGCAGAGCTTCGAGTCAGATAAATACGTAAAAGCGTTCCTCCGCGGACTTAAAAAGCTCGGTATCGAGTATAAAGCGAGCGATGCCATCCCGTTTTTAACACCTAACGATTCTATCATCAAAAGATAATTTCAACCTGCACATTCCTGTTTGACGAAATATTAAACCTTATGTTTTGTAAATCAAAAAATACTAACGAAAACATTTTCGCTAGTATTTTTATTCATTTAGAAACTTTAATACTATCAGTGTATTTTTATTTCTGTTATAAGGATTATTCTTCTTCGCTGAAGTCTTCCTTGCCTACGCCACAAAGGGGGCAAACGAAATCTTCGGGAAGGTCGTTCCATAAGGTACCTGCTGCGATGCCGTTATCTTCGTCACCGATAGCTTCGTCATAAACCCAACCGCAAATATTACATACGTACTTCATAATAAATCCTCCTATTATTGTATTTTTTCAAAGTCTGCTGCACCGTGCTTACACAATGGGCAAACGTAATCGTCGGGAAGTGGCTCGCCTTCATAGACGTATCCACAAATCTTGCATACGTAACCTTTCTTGCCTTCAGTTTCGGGCTTTGGCTTTACGTTTGCGTGATAGTATGCGTAGGTCATAGTTTCCCTATCGGAAATGACCCTTGCTTCCGTTACGGAACAGATGAACATTCCGTGAGTGTCCATATCAACGTACTGCTCCACTTTTAGCGACATAAACGAATTGATGTTGCGTGGTAGGAAGATGAGTCCGTTGTCCGAGCGGAGCGGCTCGCAGTCCTTAAACTTATCAACGTTTCGACCACTTTGGAAGCCAAACTTTTCGAACACTTGGAAGGGAGCCTCCACTGTCAAAGTGTTGACGTTCATCTTGCCGGTTTGCTTGATAACGTGGTGCGAATAATTCTCTTTATTGATAGTTACGGCTACCCTATTCGGCATATTGGTAACTTGCGTAACAGTATTAACAATAAGTCCGTTGTCCTTTTTGCCGTCGTTGGAAGTTACTACATATAGGCCGTATCCAATGTTGAACAACGCGTTCATATCACTCTTGTTAGCAGTGTCGTCGCGCCTTGCAAGATACTCGCGTGAAAGCTCGTCTGCAAGTGCTTCAATTTGCTTGGTGCTATCTTCGTTAAGTGCAGAAAGAATTTTTACCGTAGCATCCGTGTAAGTTAGGTTCTTGCTCTTTTCAAGCATACCTTTCATAACCTTTGTTGCCATAGGTGCCCAAGAGCCGTTTTCGATGAAAGCAACGGTGCGGTTTTGATAGTTTCTTTCGGTTAGGTGGTCGATAAACTGACGCATAAAGGGGAAGATGTCGGCGTTATAGGTGGTGGTAGCAAGTACGAGCTTTCCATACCTAAAAGCATCTTCAACAGCTTCGGCCATATCACATCTTGCAAGGTCGTTGACGACTACCTTGGGGCATCCGTTTGCCTTTAGCTTTTCAGCAAGGAGCATAACCGCCTTTTTGGTGTTGCCGTAAACCGAAGTATACGCGATAACCACGCCTTCTTCTTCAACTTGATAGCTTGACCAAATATCGTATAAGTTGATATAGTAACCCAAGTTTTCGCTAAGAACTGGTCCGTGCAAAGGACAGATTATCTCTATATCCAATCCGCTTGCCTTTTTCAAAAGATTTTGAACTTGTGCGCCATACTTACCAACGATACCGATATAATATCTCCTTGCTTCACACGCCCAATCTTCTTCGACGTCGAGAGCTCCGAATTTACCAAATCCGTCGGCAGAGAACAATACCTTGTCCGTTGAGTCGTAGGTAACGATTACTTCGGGCCAATGCACCATTGGAGCAGTAACGAAGGTTAAGTTGTGCTTACCGAGTGATAGTGTAGAGCCTTCCCCTACGACGATACGTCTATCTTCAAACTCTGTGCCAAAGAAATTCTTCATCATTTGGAAAGCCTTTTGTGAAGATACGATTTGGCAATCGGGATAAAGCTTAAGGAAATTGACGATATTTGCAGAGTGGTCGGGCTCCATATGTTGGACGATAAGATAATCGGGCTTCCTTGTACCGAGAGTGTTTTGAATGTTATCCAGCCACTCGTGGGTAAAGTTTGCGTCAACCGTGTCCATAATAGCTATCTTGTCGTCTATGATAGCGTAAGAGTTATAGGCCATTCCGTTAGGTACAACGTATTGACCTTCAAACAAATCGACCTTGTGATCGTTTACACCAATGTATTTGATATCGTTTGTGATTTTCATTTTTAAATCCCCTTGATATTCGGTATTTATATTATAACACTATTTTATTATTTGTTAAGTATTTAGTCTAAAATTCTTCCGTCAGTTGAAATGGTTACTACTTGCCAAGGAATAAATTTGCCACTATCCTTGAGCGCGCGCTTTACGGCAGACTCGATTCCGCCACAGCAAGGTACCTCCATTCTAACCACTTTTACACTCTTTATTTCGTTGTTCTTGATGATTGCAAGTAGTTTGTCATAATAGTCGCCTGCGTCAAGTTTAGGACAACCGATTAGCGTAATATGGTTTCTTATAAATTCACTATGAAAGTTTCCGTAAGCATACGCCGTACAGTCTGCCGCAACGAGTAGATTGGCCCCGTCGAAGTACGGTGCATTGGTAGGAACAAGCTTGATTTGACAAGGCCATTGTAGCAGCTCGCTTTGCGATACGTTGCCACTTCTAATCGGAGAATTGAAAGAAGCCCTATTCATCCTTTTGACGTTCGTACCGGGGCAGCCACAGGGGAGCGGCTTTGCGCTCTTTGCCTTTTTAGCTTCAAGAACGGCTTGTTCGTCATACTCTGGGGCTTCCCTTTCTTCAAAGCTGATTGCGCCCGTCGGGCAGGCAGGCAAGCAGTCACCGAGTCCGTCGCAATAATGCTCGCGAGTAAGCTTTGCTTTGCCATCTATCATTTCAATAGCGCCTTCGTGGCAAGCACTTGCGCACGCGCCACATCCGTTACACTTTTCTTCATCTATCTTAATAATCTTTCTAATCATAATTCTTCTCCTTTAATCGTTTGCTAAAAGCATTTGCCGCTTTTACAGTCGGTTGCGCACTCTCCACGATAGCAAAGCTCGTTTGGACATTCCCCGTTTTTTACAAAGCCTACTATATTACTAATAGTGGTGTCAGCAATGTTCATTAGCGCTTCTTCCGTCAAAAATGCTTGGTGTGAAGTTACTATTACGTTTGGCATTGAGATAAGTCTTGCCAAGATATCGTCGTCGAGAATGTGTCCTGAGTAGTCTTCAAAGAAGAAATCAGCTTCTTCTTCATATACGTCCAAACAAGCCCCACCTACCTTCCTTGCCTTGATGGCGTTTAGGAGTGCTTCGGCATCCACGAGCGCACCGCGTGACGTATTGAGTAAGATAACTCCCTTTTTACATTTAGCTATGCTATCTTCATTTATAATATGATAGGTATCTTCGGTAAGTGGGCAATGCAGCGATATGATATCTGATTTCTCAAACAACTCGTCAAGCTCAACGTACCTTACGTTTACGCCGTCGTCAAGGCCGGCATAAGGATATTTATCATAGGCAAGCACCTTCATTCCAAAGCCACGGCAAATATCAATAAACACCCTACCGATACGGCCCGTACCCACTACGCCTACCGTCTTGCCGTATAAATCAAAGCCCGTCATACCCGATAAGCTAAAGTTAAAGTCGCGAGTGCGAATATACGCCTTGTGTATGCGCCTAATAGAAGTTAACAGCATTGCCATAGTATGCTCGGCAACTGCATAAGGTGAGTAAGCAGGAACCCTTAGAACGTGTACCTTTCCGTAGGCGTACTTCATATCTACGTTATTGAAGCCTGCACATCTTAACGCCACGATACCAACGCCGTACTCTACGAGCTTATCGATAACCGCACTATTTACGTTATCGTTTACGAATACGCAAACTGCATCGTATCCTTGTGCTAAAGATGCGGTATCTTCAGTCAACTTGGTCTCGAAATACTTGATGCTAATATCGTGCGCCTTTGCATATTTGTCAAAAGACGCTTTGTCGTAAGGCTTTGTATCAAAAAATGCTATTTTCATTGTTAACCTCTCTTGATTTTATACCCCAATTATAGTATATTTATAATAGAATGTATGTTGAATTTTCAACAAAAGGAAAATTTATGAAAAAATATTTGCCTGTTATCAAAAAATGTCCTTTGTTCGACGGCGTTAGCAACGAAAATTTAGCACGTATGCTCGGTTGCCTAAAGGCAAAGGTTGTAGACTTTGACAAAAAATATACCGTTTTTAGAGAAGGCACCGTGCAAAAACACGTCGGTATTTTGCTCTCCGGCTCGTTGCATCTTGTGAGAATGGATTACTATGGCAACCGTAGCATTCTCTCCGGTGTAGAGATTGGAGAAACCTTCCTTGAAGAATTTGCTTGCAGCGAAGCCGAGCTTCCCGTGTCGGTGATTGCAGACGAACCAAGTCAGGTACTGATTTTGGACCTACGGCACATACTGCATACTTGTAGTAATTGTTGTTCTTTTCACCAACAAATAATATTCAACCTAATGAAAATTCTTGCTACTAAAAATACGGCATTCTATCAAAAGATAGACGTCACGAGCAAGCGTTCAACGCGCGAAAAGTTACTCACCTATCTAAACTATCAAGCAAAAAAGACAAACAACAACGAATTTAACATACCCTTTGATAGACAAGAACTTGCCGACTATCTTGAAGTGGAAAGAAGCGGATTATCTATGGAAATAAGCAAACTAAAAAACGAAGGAATAATAGATAGCTACAAGAATTATTTTAAGCTGTTGTAGGATGACGACCTATCACTAAGGTTTGTGCGTTTACCGCTGTTCGGTTTACTCGTCAGGTTTGCTTACGCAAACTAGCGCATCCCCCTCGCTAAAGCGAGTGAGACGTTACGTTTCTACTGTACTTTAAGCATTTAATAAACTACCTTGGCGCGGCTTAAGGAGCCACTCGAAGTTACTCTATTTCGTTTATCACACAACGACCTATCACTAAGGTTTGTGCGTTTACAGCTGTTCGGTTTACTCGTCAGGTTTGCTTACGCAAACTAGCGCATCCCCCTCGCTAAAGCGAGTGAGATGTTACGTTTCTACTGTACTTTAAGCATTTAATAAACTGCCGTGGCGCGGCTTAAGGAGCCACTCGAAGTTACTCTATTTCGTTTATCACACAACGACCTATCACTAAGGTTTGTGCGTTTACGGCTGTTCGGTTTACTCGTCAGGTTTGCTTACGCAAACTAGCGCATCCCCCTCGCTAAAGCGAGTGAGATGCGCTACTCCGTTAAGCACAAAAAAGAAGGACGAAAATAAACTTTCGTCCCTCTTTTTTGGCGCGGCTTAAGGAGCTCGAATCCCTAACCTTTGGTTCCGTAGACCAACGCTCTATCCAATTGAGCTAAAGCCGCATATTTGGTCAGCGATTAGTATTATAGACTCATCGCCGACTTTTGTCAAATGATTTTTCTCTTTATTTGTGCTATTTGTTCTATTTTGCGTAAAGCTCGTCCAAATATTGATATACAGCTGCCATAGTGTCCTTGGACGTCTTGGTCCAGAAGTTGAAATGATAACAGTGATTGTCAATAAGCTTGGTTGAATGTTTTTCAACGAGCGGTACGCCTGCCTTACGAATATTTTCACAAAGGAATTCGCCTTGTCCCTTGCAAAACATATCCTTTTCGGAAAGCGTAATTACGCAAGGTGGCCACTTTTCGTTTACGTAGGTTGATGGGCTAATCTCATTGAAATACTCGTATTCTTCCTTGTTGGAGTAATCTTCGTTGAAATCAAAGTGGGTGTAGCCTTCTGCGATACATCTTACCATACCAAAAGGTATCTTGAGCTTTAGCGAAGATACAAGGTCATAAATACCACAATAGCTGATTAGACCGGCCGGCTTGATTTCCGCAGTGGGTAGACCTACCTTTGCCGTTAGCTCATCATCGTAAGCTGCCGCTACGCAGTAAGTTGCGGCGTATGCACCTGCAGAGTCACCGGTAAGAACAACCTTATCAAGGTTCAAATTGTAATCCTTAGCAAGCTCCTTTAGGAAGTTGAGCGCGGTGATTACGTCGTATGGTAGAGCCGGGAAAGCGTACTTAGGTGACAAACGATAGTTGATATTTACGACAAACCATCCTCTGTCTGCGTAAAGATGAGCGATACTCTTTCTGTGCTTTTTGTCGCCCTTTACAAAGCCGCCGCCGTGTACGTTGAGCACTACGGGCATTGGCTCCGCTGCGCCTTCTTTATAGTAAACGTCGCACTTACATCTTTCGTATTCAGCGTTGTAAACGATATCCTTAACGCACTTTACGCCTTCCTTGTTGATATAGTTTTGGAAGGGATGGAAAAGGACGTCGATAGCCTTGAAAACAAATTCACCTCTGTTCATAATAAGCCCCCTATTTTTGGATTACTGTCAAAAATTCAGCGTCACCGCCCATTGGCACTTGTGCGTGTGGGAGAGATGCGTTGAAGTAAACACTATCGCCTGCTCTTAGATAAAATTCCTTATCCCCAAGCATAAGAAGTAGTTTGCCCTTTAATACGTAGTTGAGCTCTTGACCGCTATGTCTAACAAGTTCGGGAGTAACGCCTTCCTTGATAGTAACTATCATAGGTTCAAGTTCAGGGTTGATAAAGTCAGAGTTGAGCGAAACGAACGAGTATCCCTCATATCTCTCGATAGACGTACCCTTGCCTGCGTAGACTACGGTTGCATCGTGCTTGGTTGCGCCCTTGCCGAATAGAATAACGCTTGGGTCAATTTCCAAAACGCCTGCAATGTTATAGAGTATACTGATTGGTATATCGCGCTCTGCATTTTCATACTCAGCGTATTCGCCTGCAGTCATACCGAGTTTTTCCGCAAAGCTTTCAACGGTATAATCCGAAAACTCACGTAAATCTTTGATTCTTGCTGAAATTTCTTGTAATTGCTTATGCTCTATCATATTTTACCTACCATAAGGAAATTGTTTGTTTTTTCTTCTTTTATCTTTCATTTTGAATTTATATGGGTCTATCTTGGATTTAGCAAACTCACAAAACTCAATGAAGTTACCCTCTGTCATACTATCATACTTGATGTAGTACATAGATGCGGCACCGGCATAGATATAAACTCTATCCTTTTTGAGTGCTACCTTTTCGACTTGGTCGTAGCTACGCTTTTCGATATAGGCGTCTTCGCCACCTTGCTCGTTTACGGTAATGTCAAAGCCGTCTTCGTGGAATGCAAAGTCCCAAGTTGTGGTATGACGATTTTTGAACTCCTCTACGTAGTTCTTTTTGGATACGATGAGATATACTACTACCGCCCCTGCCATTAGCACCAAAGTAACGGCGGCAAGTATTGCAACGATAACTTGATTGAATGCAAAATACATAACGAAGGCACCTATTATAAGCGCAAGAACGAGTATAAGCTCCTTGATGCCTATGTATTTGAGTAGATAATATCTACTCATTGCCATATAATCCTTTTGGGATATTTTTACCGTTGCTTTAAATTTAGTCATTAGATGAATAGCGTGGGCATTACGCCGTTTTCTACGTCAAGGTTGTTAAGGTTCCAAACGTTGATATCAAAACCAAGAGTTACACGATAGAAAGCACTATCGTTTAGCATCTTGTAGGTTTGTGACGGTGCACTGTTGAAACCCGAGTAGGTTGAGCCGTTTCTCGTAACGCTCATATCTTGTACTGCGTAAACGGTACGATAATCGGCGCCTACGACGGTATTGGTTGAGTGACCCATAAAGTTGTCGGCAAATGCTGAGTTATAAACCAACTCTTCGTCGTCGGTGATGGGACGGTTTGAAATTGCAACTACGTCACCGAATGCTACGCATCCCTTGATAAGTTGCTCGTATGATTGACCGATAAGAGAGCCTGCAAATACGGAGTAGTAAACGTTGGTGGTTACTTCTTCGCCCTTGTAGTCTTTGAAAGTAGTTTCGGTAACGTTTGCTTCAACGTGTCCGTAGGACAAGCAGTTTTCGATTATAGCGAATCTATTGTTGCTCGTGCCGTAGTCGTCTTCTTTGTTATAAATGCTTTCGTGAAAGTCTTCTCTACCGAAGATAGGTAGGTCTGCGGTTGCTCTGCCCACTAAACCGCCCGCATACTCGCTTGCGAATACGTCGCCCGATGCGTACGCGTTCTTGATGGTGCCGCCTGCTGCGGTTGCATAATCGAATACGTTTACGCCAACGAGACCACCTGCCGTCCTTGCGTTGGTTTTGCCCGTTGCGTAGCACTTGTCTATCGTGCCTGCGGTAAAGTTATATGAAACCAAGCCGCCCGAAATAGCGGGATAAGACAAGGAGCCTTCGACGTCGCCCATAGCAAAGCTATTTGAAATTGCTCCGTTGTTATATCCGACTAAGCCGCCTGCGTATCTGCCGCGTACGTATGAGATAGAGTTGGAGTTAGCAAGCGAGCCGCTCAAAATATATCCTACCGCACCGCCAAGATAAACGTTGTCGGCGTTAGACTCGGAAGTAATTCTGCCTTCGCTGGATATGCCCACGACCCTTGCTTCTTCAATCAAACCGACCACGCCGCCAAAGTAGGTGGACTCGGTGGGCTCTGCATAGCTACCAAACAAGCTATCCCACATATTGCCCGTATAATCGATTTCAAGGTTGATTATATTTCCTACTGCAGAGCAGTTGGTGACGTTGGATTGATATGCCCAACCTGCAACGCCGCCGATATAGAAGCGCGATACGTCTCCGTCTACTTGGATACGATAGTCTACCAACGTAACGTTCTTAACCGTGCCGGTTACCTTGCCAAAAAGTCCTACGGGTAAATAGTTAAACTCGGGGTCTTCGTCGTAATTGGTTAGGATAACTTCCATACCGCTAATGGTGTAGCCGTTGCCGTCGAAAGTTCCGCTGAACTCTTTGCCAACTTCCCCTGCTATCGGTATCCAGCTGTTGGCGTACTTGACCTTTAGCTCGTCGGCCTTTTCTTGCATTTGTTCGGGTGAATCGAAGTCGTCGGGGTCAAGAGTATGCTCATCGGCGAATGCGTAGTGGTCGAATTGAGATAGGTCTATATTGGCAACGAGCGCGTAGTCTGCGCTGAGATTGGTATTGACGCGTTGGAGATCTTCTGCCGTTGAAATTTTGATTACGGACTTGGCAATCCACTTAGCATACAAAGTGGTGTTACGCGTAAAGGTATAGGGGAAAGTGAGCTTGGTGCCGGAAAAATCGGAGCTCAAATACCAGCCTGCAAAATCGTATCCTTGCTTATAAGCAGAGTTAGGAGTGGGAACGGCGTTTTCTTCAAGTACGCGAACTTCAATAGGGTCAATAACTTGGTCGGTACCGGTGACGAATGAAACTACGTAGCTCATTGCTACGTCGCCGTCGTCGTTTTGAGATTCGTTATTAAGGGCGTTTGCACCACCCGAAACACATCCTGCAAGGCATAATGCCAATGCAAGCACCATAATTGTTGATATTAAAATGACCCTTAGATTACGCATACACGCACTCCTAAAATATTATATACGCGTATATTGTAACATACGCGCGACACTAAATCAAGTACTAATTTTAGGAGTTCAAAAATTATTGCCCGATGCTTTCCAAAACGTGTTTGCAGTAGTGGTGCGCAACGCTTACGCCACTAACGCTTTCAATGCCCTTAAAAAATGCGTTTGAGTTGACTTCACAAACGTAATAATCCCCGTTTTCGTCGGTTAAAAAATCTATTCCACAGTAATCCAAATTCAAAATATCGGCAACCTTAACTGCAATATTTGCCATTTTTTCACTAACGTTAATTTTACGGCCTACGCCGCCTTGCTCAACGTTAGAGCGATAGTCCGAAAGGTTTTTGCGTTCCATTGCCGCAACCACTTTTCTGCCTACCACTATCACACGAGTATCTACCCCGCGAGCGTAAGAAATATATTTTTGATATATGTGTGGGAGCGTTCTATACCTTTCAACAAGTTCCTTTAGCTCGTCTTTGCTCTCTACTAAAAAGACGCCTTCTCCGCGCGAGTGCTTGTTGATTTTGAGTATGAGCGGCAGCCCTAATGCGTCCACTATATAATCAAGCTCGGCATCGCGAGCGATGCTATCAACGTAGCTAAACGCACAAGGAATGGTCTTGGGTTGCGCCACCTTGCCGTCAAGCGCGAGATAGGTTAGCATCTTGTCGTCGCAAATCTCAATGGCGCTTGCCCTATTAAAAAGTCTTACACCCCTATTTTCCAATGCGCGTGCAGTATAGATATCTTTGTCCAAACAAATACAAAAATCAATATCTTCGGGTAGGTTGCCCGGCAAATTTTTAACGATGGGAACGTCTACGCCAAGATTGCCAAACTCCTCGCGCAGTCGCGTTGCTTGGTGCTCCCCTATCCCACTGAATGCATTGATAAGAATAATACCTTTCATAACGCTAAACCTTGCGCCAAGTGGAAGGCGTAAACAATAATAGTATTGGGAATATTTCCAACCTACCTGC
>JAFTZC010000065.1 GCA_017461065.1 Clostridia bacterium
CAACAAAACCTACACTTCAAGCAAGTGTTCAAGGTAATAGAGCTTATGGGTAAGGATTGGTACAAAGATCTCGTCCACGTACCTTTCGGTATGGTTTCTCTTGAAGACGGCACTATGAGTACGCGTAAGGGTAAGGTCGTATGGCTCAAAGACGTTCTTGACAAGGCCGTTGAAAAGAGCTACGCCATTATGAGCGAAAAGAACGCTAACCTAAAGAACAAGGAAGAAGTAGCAGAAAAGGTAGGCGTAGGCGCAGTTATCTTCTTTGCACTATCCAACAACCGTATCAAGGATATTACCTTCAGCTACGACAAGGTGCTTACCTTTGACGGCGAAACGGGCCCGTACGTTCAATATACCAACGCTCGTGCAAGGAGCATTCTACGCAAGGCAGGCGCACTATGCGACGACCTAAGCAAGCCCTTTAGTGCAGAAGAACTCGAAGGCCTAAGCGGCAAAGAGGGTGAAGAGCTTATTTCTCTTATCAGCCGCTTTAGAGCAACCGTTAGTGACGCAGTACAAAAGTACGAGCCAAGCATCGTCACGAGATACGTTATTGATGTTGCCAAGTCATTTAACCGTTACTATCTCAACAATCGTATCTTGAATGCTGAAGAAAAGTATGTACGCGCTCGCTTAGCACTCGTATACGCTACTCACGTGGTAATCGAAGAAGCTTTGAGACTCCTTGGTATCAAGGCTCCCGAAGAAATGTAATAATATGAGAATACTTTCCGATAGTCATAGTCATTCAAAGTTCTCTCACGACGGTAGGGAAAAGGCTGATAAGCTGATACAAAAGGCACAAGAATTGGGCCTATCCTACTACGCCATCACTGAGCACCTTGATAGGGACTATAAGTATTGCAAGTCGGAAAGGTTCATTCCCCAGCTTAGGCTAAAAGCCTATTATAGGGCGCTCCAAAAGCTAAGGGAAAAGTATAGTGACAGCGCAACCTACGTTGCTTTCGGTGTGGAAGCAGGCTTCGCGCCCGAAGCGGTAGAGTGGTATCAAAAAACTTTGCCGTTATACGATTTTGACGTCGTAATCAACTCCATACACACTATGGACGGCGGAGACGCCTACTTTGGCAAAATCTTTGAAGGCAAGACGCAAGACGAGGTCTACAATCGCTATCTTGACCTTCTTATCGAGTCCGTCAACGTGCCTTACGATTACGATATAATCGCACATATCGGCTACGTAACTCGTTACGTCAATTTTGAAAACTACACTCTTTGCCAAGATAAGTATATGGACAAGATAGATACCCTTCTCAAAGAGATAATTGCGCGCGATAAGACTATTGAAATCAACACGCATATTAGGCACGCCGAGATGAAATATCTCCCCGAAAAGGGCATACTCCAAAGGTACTACGAGCTTGGTGGTAGGAACGTTACGTTCTCGTCGGACGCCCACCTATCGGAAAGCATCGGCGAGCGTTACGATATGGTAAGCACGCTTGCAAAGGGAATCGGCTTTACCCATTGGACAGTATACAAAAAACGCGTCGCGCATAAAATAGAGATAGAATAATCCATCTTTTGGTGGTTGCAACTTTAACAATTTAATAGTAAACTATAATAACTTAACGTGGGGGTGTACCGGATTCGACTTATAACGTTAAGGGGTTGTAAGCATACCGAAGGCTCGGCTTCGTAAAAACGGAAACTTAAAATTAACTGACGAATCAAATCTTCAGTACGCTGCCGCTTAGTTGCAGCCGTCGGACCTACTTCCTGCGGGTAGCCCTCCGGCGTGGTTTAGCAGGGAACCGAGTTTAGTAGCGCCTTGGACTAAAAACGGAACTTAAAGGCTTGGTTGAAGTTGGGTTTGCCTATTGACCTGACGGATACGACAATTAACAACAGGCTAAGTATGTAGAAAGCAATTCGGTAACCTATAAGAACAGGGGTTCGACTCCCCTCACCTCCACCAAAAAATCCTAGTCTTGTGACTTGGATTTTTTCATTTGTGCCGCAGGCACAGCATCATTTGACCGAAGGTCAACATCATTTCGAGCAAAGCGAGAACATCATTGCCGTATTCGGCACAAATAAACGATGTTGCACCTTGTGCAAATGATGTGCTTCGCAATGATGTGATGCTCTGCATCAATGAAGTTGCGCTCCGCGCAAACGG
>JAFTZC010000066.1 GCA_017461065.1 Clostridia bacterium
GCTAAGAACGTAAATCTAACCAACTACACGACCGAAAACGAAGGTCTATATCAAATCGTAAACGGAACCATCGAAATTGAAAACGTTTACGACTACCTACCGCTTGACAACTTCATCGACAACGTACCCACCACTATCGTGCCAAATCAAACGGCAACCTTCATCAGCGGATACGATATCAAGTTTACCTTGAGCGGTGCTTGGATGCCAAACCAGATTTTCGCAGACGACAACGACCCAACCAAGTTCAGCACTGAAAAACTATCCCAAGCAATCACTTCGTCGGGTTACGATAAGACCTTGCTTGCAACCAGTACTATCGTTGGTTACAACGGCGAAACCCAACTCATCCACCTATACTTCAAGGTAAGGACGCTTTCTTCCGGTCAAATCAGCCACAAGGATTACTCTATCAGCAGTAACGAGCTCGTTTACGACCAATACGTAGTAGGGGATAACGGCATATTCACTCTACCTAAGGACATCAAGGTAACCTTCGGCGAAGTATTCTACGAGTTTAGCGAAAGCGACAACGTAAGATATGAAATCCGCTCTAAGGAAGAGCCTTACGTATATACGCCCATTACCGAGCTCACCTACAACAACCTTGGACACACCTTGAGCGATGAATACGGATACGGCGCAAACGACGGCATCTTCTTGCGTATAACCCTTCCGGACGGCAACGACAAGCTACGCTTGAAGGTAACCTTCCCCAACAGAAAGCTCGAGCAAGTTTACTACGAATCCAAGCTAAGCAACGGCGAAAGTATGCTCGTTGACGGTATTTACTATATCGACCCATACGACAGCTCCACCTTTGATGTTCCTACCGAGGCTTCGTTTAAGTACGAAGGTAGCTCAGTCAAGATGGTTCAAAACGTAAGCTGGACGCTTGCAAGCGAAAACGCCCCGTTTGTACAAAATATCGACGGCTCGTACACTTATACCGGTTCTGATTATAACGGCGCAAGCTACTTGTTCTACTCGTCACTACCAAGCTTTGACGACGGTGACAACGAACAAATCTTCATTATGCAGGTATTCGTTCTCAACAGAAGCATTGCTACCCGTCCCGACGAATATAGCGAGGAGTACTACGTAGATAATCCCTTTGCTGCGAGAGTACAAGACCTACCTTCTACCTTGGAGGCCGAAGATTTCTACGACTTAAGCGCAGTTCGTGAGCTAAATCAAACCGAAAGCACCGCGCTAACCAACCTATACGCATCTCTCGAAGGCGATAGAAAGGTTATCGTTTACTACGAAGATATTTATAACAGCGGCGTAAGCATTTATAATGCAGAGTACGTTCAAGCACTTTCACCCGTAATTCCAAGCGTTGTTTGGAAGAAGGACGGCGGAGAACTTCTCGTTGACGACGACGTCGACGTTAACGGCGGATTTAGATTCACTATCTACGGATATCTCGGCGGCGGAGTAGGTGCCGACAGAAGCGAAGGCGAAGTAATGGAAATGGTACTTTACGCAGACAGCTGGGAGTTCAAGGCAATCGAAGGTCTCGTTGACTACGTTGTAGAATTCAACGACTATACTATGGTTTCCATTATCGATAGCTTCGACGTATCGTTCAAGGTAACTGCTGATAACGGCAGTGCAAGAGAAGAACTCATCACCTTCTATCCCGAGCATTACGCAACTGACGAAACCAAGCTCAGAACGGTTATCGTTTGGAACAAGAATAATTGGGCGGATAGCAGCGAGCTCGGCTCGGTAACCTTCCGAAACGATTACAAGAGTGATAGCGCAAACACCATCACTACTTTCAACAACTACAAGTTTGATGCTCAGATGGTTGGTATCGACGAAATCAGCTTTGGATTTGGCGCGGGCTACGCAACGAGCGGTAACGTTGAGCTCGTAATCGACCCGTTGAACCCCGTTATCCCGACGACGGCTTATGCAAGAGGTAAGCTACAAACCGACGCACAAACCGAAATCGACCTTGGCGAAGTAAATATCGAGTGGCTCGACGTTGACCCAACGAGTGCGGAAAGCATTTATAACATCAACGTTGCAGGTAGCACGAGAAATATCGAGTGTAAAGTAACTTCTAACGGCCAAAACACCAACGAATTCCCATTCACCGTTAGAGTAACCTACTTGAATCGTACTCCCGATACTATCTACACCGAAGAAAGCGGTTACACCAACGTAGGTAGAGAAGGCTCTTACTATCCGCTACTCCGTACCAACGTTACGGTAGACGGCGACGTTGTCAAAAACTACTCCTTCGTAGTTGACCCAACGCCTACCGATAGCAAGCTATTCAATATTGATGGTAACACCAACGTAAAATACCCCCTTGACGAGGGCGGTTATGCAAACAGTAACTACACTCTACCATCCACCTTGCGCCTAACCTTTGCTAACGAATACGATATCGGCAGCATCGGCAGCGAAGGGCTAACCAAGCTCGGTGCAGAGCTGTATCTATATGATATCGAGTGGATAATCAGCCGTGATATCACTCTCGTAGGTACTTCGGTAGAAGGCGGCAATATCGTTGCTAAGATTAGAAAGTTCCGCGTTCAATACGTAGCACAAGGTCAAACCTACGTTTCCGACCTATACGACTTCGTAGACGCAGATAGTCATCTCGGCACACATCTCAATCTCATACTTGCTACCACAAACAGACAGGTAGAATACACCTATATTACCGAAAACGGCGAGAACAAGACGCTTTCAACCGTTCCGACGGGCGCAGTAATCAATTACCAAAAGGCAAGCGACGAGTTCTATATCGACCCCTATAACGTCAGCTTCCCCGAAGAACTATACGTAATCTTCTCTAACTCTACCATTCCATATCACGCAAAGGACATCGAGTGGACTTACGACGAAGAGTACCTAAAGCTCACCGAAGTTATCACCGGCAAGACGGATGCCGACTATATGTTCATTATGGCGTCGCTATCCGTTTACGGAACCACCCTTGAAATTCAATTCCCCGTAAGAGCGCGTGACATACCTACTTCGGTTATCACGAGTACGGGCGAATACACAACCGAACCACTAAGTGGCGGTACGCTATACGTCCTACAAGGCAAACCCGTAGAGGAACAACTTCCCACCCGTTTGTACTATCGTTTCGACTACTCTAACGGAACTTCCGAAGTAGCATCCGTTCCGCTAACCTTCCCACCCGTAAGTATTTCAACCATAAATACCCAAGAAGCAGGCAAGGTTTACTCCAACATCAAGGCTCAGCTCGGCACGGTTGACGACGATAACATCGTATTTACCGTAGTAGTAATCGATCCTAAGCTATTCGTACTAAAGGAAACGGTTGCAAACTCGCAAATCGGTGCTGAAACCGTAAGCCAAGCAACCTACGCTAACGGCGGATATATTTACAACTATATAGCAGTTGGTGTCAACGCCGCAGGCGCATACGTTGCAGGTCCCGAAACGTCAATTCTCCCTGACAAGGTCATCATTTCCGACTCAGGCGAGTTTATGGAGATTATGAATATCGAGTACGACGTTGAAAACCTAACCGCAACCGTATACTGCAGATACACCTTCCTATCGTTTAGCGATTCTTCCAAGCTCGCAGGCGACAAGGATATTGCTGGCGAAAACAGCGATAAGATGTTCCTAAGCTTCACCGTACCAATCCGCACTTACGCTTACAACACCATCGAAACTACCGAAGCAAGATTTGATAAGGTAGTTTACGAATTCGACTTAGGTACGACCATCAAAGCAAGTGATATGCCTTTGACCGTTGACGGTATTGCACCCATTTGGGAGCTTGGCGACCTCAACACCAACAAGGCCGGCGAATATATCGCAACTTGCCACTTCAAGAACGCTTACGGTAAGATTATCACCGGTCAAATCACCATCGTTATCAACAGAAGAAACGTTACGAGCGCAGACTTCACTTGGGTAGATAGTGCAGACGGCGTTGACTTCCGTGATAGAGTTTATACCGGCGAAGAGCTACGCGTAGAAGACTTCCTTGAATTCGGTCAGTTCTTGCGTGAAGACGGCACGTACGGAATGCTTGAAGGCTACACCATTATGTACTCAATCGACGGCAGAAAGAATTGGCAACCCGTTCAACCGGTAGCCGTTAGAGAAGAGGGCGCACCCGAATACTTTGTAAGAATAATGATTAACGAGTCCGACGACTACAACTACACCGGATACGTTGATTATCGTATGATGATATCTAAGTGCGTAATCGTAGAAAAAAATATCTACTTCCACGCAGGTGACGACGTGGCAATCACCGAGTCCGATTACGAGTACGTAAATAAGGACGGCGCAAACGCAGTTGCACGCGTAAAGCAAATCACCTTCGAGTACGACGGCAACGAGAAGATACCATTCATCGGCGGTATTCCAAAGGGCGCAACCTATAATCTAAGCTACGCCGTATACGACCCCGAAAGCACCAATCCTGCTTACAACGACTCTATCCGTCCCGTAAACGTAGGCTCTTACATTATGAAGATGAAGTTTACTGCAGACCAACGTAACTACACCATCTCCAACGATGCAGAGTTTACTATCATCATTAACGTCCTAAAGAAGAACGTAGTATACTCACTCGTTCAAACTATGCCTTACACCGGCGAATACTTTGACGTAACCGTAAACGGACTACCCGAAGTGCTTGGCGATATTCAAGTCGAGTATAGCTACTTCAACATCACCACCAACACGCTACTTCCTGCAGGAAGCAAACTACGTGACGCAGGCAACTACCAAGTAACCGTTTCTATCAACGGCGGTATGAACTATCCAAGTGCAAATATCGCAGGTGACTTTACGGTCGAAAAGAGAAAGGTAATCCTTAGCGTAAACACCGTTTCAAGCGAATATCTCGAGCCCTTGAAGGCACTCAATAGTGCAATCACCATCGTTTCTGCCGATAACCCCGAAGAAAAAGGTTTGGTAGGCAGATACGATACGATGTCTATCTTCGGCGCACTTGACGTTGCTTGGACGGGCGGCACGCTCACCTACAAGCATATGGTAGGAAGCTATCAACTTGCACTCGTAGACAAGAGCTTGAGCCACAAGAATTACGAGTTTGTATCAATTAACGACGGCACTTATGAAATCATTGCAGAACAAGCAAACACTCGCGTTATCGACAACAAGGCAGAGCTTGATGAAGCAATCGGCTTGCTAACCGACGGCGCAACTGCAAGATGGTACTTGAAGGCCGGCGACTACGGCACCATTACTCTTAACAAGAACGCATCGGTATCTATCATCGGCTCCTACGACATCACCGCCGAAGACGAAATCATTGCGGTAACCTTCGAGCAAATCGTAGTTGAAAAGGGTGCTGTCCTTATAGATATCGTAAGATTTGGCGACGTAGCTAACACCGCAGCGGTAAGCGTAGGCAAGAATGCAAGCTCCTTGACGGTATCGAGATGCGAGTTCGTAAGAAAGGGTACCAGCCTACTAACCAACAGCTCGGCAATCAGTACGGCTTACGGATATAAAGATACCGTATACGTATCCGACAGCTACTTCAACGGCTATGCAACCGCGTTGTATCTACAAGGTGGTAACGCCGAAATCGACGCTTCTACCTTCTATCAAAATATGAACGGCGTATACGTCCAAAGCGGCAACTTGACGCTCAGCAATAACACCTTCGTTGCAAACCGCGGCGTAGCGGTAAATATCGCTTATGCAAAGGCAACCTTGAGTATCTTCGATAACCAATTTAACTCCAACGACACCGCTATCAAGACGCTCGTGGCACTACGTAACGACATACACGTACAAAACACCTTTACTCAAAACTCCGTCAACTTCGACGGCTGGCAACCCGAAGAATAAAGGTTAAAGCAACAAAGACAGGGCGAATTCCCACGGGGATTCGCCTTTTTTGTATTAAAAATCCGGTTTAAAAGATACTACACCTATGAAGAAAACTCTTTATATCGTAGTAATGGTAGTGCTAATATTGTTTGCTTTGAACTTTGATTCTACCAAGAATATAATCAGTGCGATTGGCGGTGCCTTTGCTCCATTGTTTTTGGGAGTGTTTTTCGCGTTGCTTCTACGTTCTCCCGTCACCGTTCTGGAAAGGACGTTGCTTTCTTCTCCTAAGCTTGAAAGAGTCAAACGGCCGCTCTCGGTTGCAATTGCGCTCGTGGTTTCATTAGGCGCAATCGCTCTTATTGGATATTTAATCGTGCCCGAGCTATCAAAAAGCCTTGTCGCTTTAAAAAACGGCTTAGAATGGCTTTTATCGGGTGGGCTTAGTGAGAAGTTGAACGTTGATGAAAGGGTAGAAAATTGGCTAAATAACGCCCTTAGCAAAGGCGCGGACAAGCTCGACGATATTATCCCCAATTTAATAAATCTCGTGGGAGATACTCTAAAGGGTATAGTTAACGCATTCTTAGGTTTAATGATAGGCGTTACGATGCTTCTTAGCGGCAAAACCAATAGCTCGTTGTGCGACAAGATAGGGAGCTACCTAATGGAAGATAAAGACAAAGAGTTCCTAAAGGGTGCGCTCAACGCTTTGGTTGAAAAGTTTTCGCGTTATCTTGGTGGCTCGGTGTTGGAAGCAATAATATTTTCGGCCGTTTGCTACGCGGTATTTTTGATTTTTAAGGTGCCTTACGCCTTACTCGTTGCCGTCGTTGTAGGATTGTTTAACCTTATACCCACGATAGGCGGATACGTTGGCGGTGGTATAGGGGCTCTTATAATTTTTACTCATTCGCCCGAAAAGGTAGTTGTTTTTATAATCATTATGCTCATTATCCAACAGATTGAGCAGGTGACGACCTATCCGCTAATAGTGGGGAAATATCTTGGACTAAGTTCGTTTTTCGTACTGTGTGCCGTAGTGGTCGGTGGCGGATTGTTTGGTTTTTGGGGATTTATACTTGGCGTACCCATATTTGCATTCATATATAACTTAATCGAAGTGATTGTGTCGGATAGGGCAAAATTCCGCAAAAAGGAGCAAATTACCCCATAAAAAGCGTAATAAACGACTTTACTATTAAGGGGTGGAAATATATTTTAGCGCGCGTGCGGAGCAAGATTTGGCATTATACGTTTTGGAGCATTACCCCGGAGTTGCGGTAGGGCTTACTACCGAGAGTGGGGAGCTTGCTTACGCCTTAGAAAAACAAGGTAACAAAACCTATTATTTTGACGGCGCTGCCGTTGACGAAAGGGCGCGTTTTATAATTGCCATAGGCGGCTCCGAAGATGTGGACAACGCCAAAAGACAGGGGCTTCCATACGTAGTATTAAGCAAGGACGTCCCATTGTCTGCAATTCAAGGAATAGGGGTAGTAGACTTCCAAATAATGGAATTTAATCCCCCAAAAGCCATTTTTATTGATAATTTGAATAATGATTTTCATTTACAAGCCGAGCTCACTGCACTATCTCTTGGCGTGCTCGCCGAAGCGGTTGGAATAGTGGGCACGGGACTAAGGAACGAGCGTGTAAAGGAAGCCTACTTGGCGGTGGAAAAACTAACCCAAGCGCTAAAAGAATTTAAAACTCACAGGGAGCTGCTCGAAGTGATAGCGGACGTGCTTGCGAGGATAAAAGGCGCGCCGTTTTTTGCTATGCTTGATAAATTTATCACGCTTAGGTGCACAAGCAATTTTACGCACGCACGCTTTTATAGTATATTTTCTCTTTTATATCTAGTTAGAGTATTTACAAAAAAGAAATTTTGCGCTATACTACCCTATATGGACTTCGTACGCGTGCGTACGCTATGTGAAGAAATGGGAGTCAGCCCAAGCACTCCTTCTTTGGAAGCAAAAGAGATAACCTACAAGTTAAGTTTGGTTGAAAAGCTGTTGCCCACTACGGCGGAGCTCAAAGAGTATCTTGATAGGTTTTGGCTCGAAGCGGGTAGGGAGAAGGTGGATTTCGGTCTCATACTCACAAGCATACTGCTAAGCGCGTCCAAAGCTCCAAAAACTAATATGCTGGTTGATTTGGCGGAAGCGGGGTTTATCGATGCTTTGTTAGATAGCCGGTGATAAGGAGAATTATGAAAGTAAACATTGATGCCGATTTGTTCTTGTTCGACCTTGACGGAACCATCTATCTTGGTGACAAACCTATTGAAGGTGCTATCGACACGCTCAAAAAGTTGACTGCGATGGGTAAGAAGGTTTGCTTTCTAACCAACAACTCTTCAAAAGATAAAAGAGAGTACGTAAAGAAGATTTCTTCAATGGGATATCCCGTTGACCTTTGGCAAATAGTAACGAGCACTATGGCGGCAGTTCAATTTTTACACACGCGCCGTCCGTCAAAGAGCGTTTATCCGATAGGAACGCCTACCTTCGTTCAAACCCTTGAAGACGAAGGCGTACCGATTAGCGAAGACGCAGACATCGTTTTGCTCGCGTTTGATACCACCCTGAATTACGAAAAGCTTTGGAAGGCAAATATCTTGCTTGAAAAGGGCAGAGAGTTTATTGCAACTCACCCCGACACGGTGTGTCCATCCGATATAGGCGATATGCCCGACGTCGGTGCGCTTATGGCACTATTTGAGTGTAGCTGCGGCAGAGCTCCAAGCGTTATTTGCGGCAAGCCTTATTCCCCAATGGCGGAAATCATCGGCCATCTCTTCGACATTCCAAAGGAACGAATCGTTATGATAGGCGACCGACTATACACCGATATTTTGTTTGGTATCAACAACGGATTCCAATCGGTACTCGTGCTATCGGGTGAAACTACCAAGGAAATGCTTTCGGCAAGCGGCATCAAGCCAAGCTACGTTTTCGATAGCGTCGTTAGCCTTGTAAGCGAAGATTAATAGCATAAAATCCTTGCAAAAACTACTAAAATAATATATAATATACAAGTTATCTACTAAATATTAAACTTTTCGGAGTAAATATGAAGAAAAAATTAGCAACCATAATCATTTGTGCAGTCCTTGCCGTTGCAATGATGCTCACACTCGTTGCTTGTAACGAAAACTACAAGCAAGACGCAGTGGCAACCGACCTAAGCGACGCTACCGTAGCTTCAAACGGTGGTCTTGCAGTTCAAGTAGGCAAGTACCTTTACTTTATCAACGGTTATGCCGCTGTCGACGGCGAAAACGACTTTGGCGAAGCAGTCAAGGGCGCTATTATGAGAGTTGAGCTCGAAGCAGGCAGTCCCAAGGCAGGCACGCTCGTAACCATCGTTCCAAAGAACGTTTACAACACCAACAAGGAAGTAGGTCTTACCGTTTACGGCGACTATATTTACTATACTTGCCCATCTGTAGAAAAGGGTTCTGACGGCGCTGCTAAGACCGCAAATATGTGGATTATGCGTACTAAACTTGATGGAACGGATACCCAAGTTTTGGTAAAACTCGAAGATTACACCACCAACTTCCGTATCGCAGGCGGTAGCTTGGTATATCTTGATGCAGAATACAATCTCCACTCTCTCGACCTAAACGCAAAAAAGATTAAGGACGTAACCATCGTTGAAGAAATCAGCTCTGCAATGCTAACCTATGACAATCTCGATAGCGATATCGGTGGCATCTTCTTTGTTAAGAGAGCGGAAAACAGCGCAAACACCAACAACGAAATTTGGGTATATGCAAACGGCGAAAACAAAAAGGTTATCGATGGAAAGGCTTCATACACTAACCTTGCACATCCTAACGGCTACACCCTAAGTATCCTTGACGTACAAAAAATCGGCTCAAATGTAAGACTCGTTTACACCAAGACCGATAGCGGTTCAAACACCACTTCGAAGGGCGATTACTACTACGATTTCGATGCAAGCTTTACTTTTGATGCAACCAAAGAAGTTCGTATGACTTCCGGCGTTAACTACACCGCATACAATTTCTTCGACGGCAACAACGTACTTGCAACCGACTCCGATTCTATCGACTTCCTACGCGCTGAAAACGGAGCTTGGGTAAGCGACGTAGTTATCAAGGCATCAAGTGCAACTCTCCTTAAGGTTGCAACCAAGGATAACGCAGTATACGCAACCTATCTATCAAACAAAGTCGTTTACGAAATCAAGGTTCTCGACAAGGTTGACAACGCTTACAGCGTAGCACTTAGCTCTGCTAAGACTATGTTCAACACTGCATTCAGCGCGGATTGGCAAGGTCTTGATATGGTAGGGGACTGCATTTACTTCTTCAACTCAGACGTTAAGAACAACACTTATTACCTTGACCTAAGCAAGGTAGTTGACAGAAGCAACAACAGCCTCATCGCAACCAAGCTCGGCAAATTTAGCGCAGAAGACAACTACGCAATGCTCGAAGGCGAAACCGAAGATAAATAAAACCTAAAGTCTAAAACACAAAGTCCCGACCAAGTGTCGGGACTTTTTTCGTATATATTTTGTTTGTTTTCTAACGAAAAAAGTAAAAAAATAGTATTTTTATAAACAAACAATACTTGCAAATTTTTTGAAAAATGATATAATTTTGGCGTAGTAAAACTACCAGGAGAGACGTAGCCTATTCGTGTTGCCGTTAGGTGGATACGTTTAAACTATACGTTTCGCTCGGTCTTCTCTGTATAAAATCGTCCGTTTTATCAAATGGCGAAATTCTAACAAGGAGGTAAGAGCAATGAAACGTGTAAAATCCGGTTGCGTTCTTCAAACGCTCGTATTTTTCCAAAGAGACGAGTACGGTTATAGCAAGGAAGAACAACGTGCGTACAATCTTGAAGAAATCGAGAAGTACAAGCAAGAGCTTGAAGGAAACGGCACTCGTTATCAAATTTTGTCGATTGACGAGCAGTCGGACGCATCATTTATAGTTCACGTAAGGAAACATTTGAACGCAAACACCGACGTTAGCGAGTATTTTGGCTAACAACCTAAGCCGTCCGATTTGGGACGGCTGTAGTTTTATCAAAAGGAAATATGGAAACAATAGATTACATCAAGGAAGAAATCAAGCGACTTTATGAAACAAACCCGAGTATTCACGTTAGCGTGAAAGCTGCACAGCCTAAAGCAACCGTCAAAAATATGCCCGCTATAATAACGGGCGCATATAAGTGTATTTTTCAAATCAAAGAGGGTGCTAATGGGCGTTATAGAAATCACACTTTCCAATACAACGACGTATTGGTAGGGCAGATTGTAATAGACGAAATTGGATACAAGCCGTTGGCTAATCCCACGAAAAAGAAATAGTACAAAATAAAAGAGCCTGATTTCAGGCTCTTTATCGTTTTTAGTAATCGTAGTCGTCGGATTCTTCTTCATCCTCGTCTTCGTCGTAGTCGTCGGGAGATACCGATTCGAAGTCGTCTTCTTCGAAGTAGTCGGTGGGTTCTTCGCCCTCGTCGTCGTAATCGTCTTCAAATTCTTCGTCTGCAAGCTCGCCAAGACTTTCAAGCTCTTCGTCGTCGAGCATATCGTCGATATAGTCGTCCTCGTTCTCGTTTTGGTCGAGTTCCTCTTCCCAATAGTCGTCGTGTGCGCCTTTATCCTTTTCGGCTTCTATCTCTTGCAAGCAACGCTCGCAGTACTTGTCGCCCTCGTTAACGTAGTTGGTTCTACAACGTGGGCAAAGACCTTCTTCTTCATCTTCGTCTTCAACTTCTTCGATTACGTGGCCTTTGAGCTCTTCTTTACAGAGAGCGCAGTATTCTTCTTCAATTGGAATATAGTTGAGTTCACAGCGTGGACATTTTTTAAATCTTGCCATATTATCTCCTTTGATTGCTAGATAGTATTATCTAAGACGGATACATTATATTTACAACCGATATATTTGTAAACCCTTTTTTCAAATTTTTTTAAAAAATTTTTAGATTTTTTTATTAGACTCCAAACGAGTGCTCGTGTTTGGGCTTAAAGCAGGGGAAAATGCATTAAAGTATCGGTTTTCTACGCGGGCGCAAGCACGTTATCGCGCGTTTGCGCGCTTAGTAATGCGCATTGTATCACGTGCGCGCAATGACTTGCGCGTATAATTTAAGTAAAACTTTGCGCGCGCGCTTGCGAATTTATTATATATTATGCTATTATCAATGCGTATACTGTGAAAACACGAGAGGTTATGATGGAAAAGACCATTTTCTCTAAAAAGCACACGATTTTCAAAATTTCTTTGGTTTTAACGTTGATGTTGTTTGCATTTAGCTTCGCTATGGTGCAAGCTATGAGCATCAGCGCTAAAGCTGAACTCTCAGAAAGTGAATACGGTTTTGAGATTGACACGGGGGCAGGGTTCCAATCGGGCACGTATATTCGCGTAACCGACAACGTTTATCCCAGCTTTAACTTGTCTTTCAACGACCAAAACTCTTTGAGTGAAAAGATTTTCTGGTATGGTGTTTCCGACACTTCCGACGTTGATGGCGTTGACCTATGGGTAATGTTTGACCAAGACGATATGACCAACAACCCACCCTACAACCCCGCAACCGGCGTCGGCACTCTTTATCTTGCAGATATCGTGCCGGACATCGCTGCCGTTAACGGAGGCATCTATCACAAATATATGTTCTTCCGTAGTGGAGCTCTACCCGTTCCCGGTGTAGAAGAAACGGGCGTTTCTTACTACTATCACGACCAAGTAGTCGAAGTTTGTATCGATAACAACACCTCTGACGCAGCTTATAAGATTGATTCTCTTTCTGCAACCAGCCAAATCGGCGGCGTTCAAAAGATATACGACCTTACGTCCAACGAAAAGGTATGGGTTTCTTCTCCCATAACCGTTACCGTTACCAACGACGCAGGTCAATACGATAACGCAAACTTCTACTATCAACTTGAAGGGCACGAACCCGTCAAGTTCCAAAAGGTTGCTATTGCCGAGGAGGGCGGCGTTTCTTCATACTACGGCGAAGCAAAAATTCCCGACCCCGAAAGCGGCATCACCTCTTACGAAGGCAAAATCACGGTATACTCAACTTCCTTCGCAGACCCCGACACCCGTTACGTTTACGATGAAAGTGACCTTAACGTTTATTACGACGGCGAAGAGCCTACGTTCACCGTTAGCGCAACCACCACCTTCGGTGGAAAGGTTATAGATTATGCGGAAGGCTCTTGGGCAAGCGACGACGTAACTTACGTTATCACTCCCGACCCTGTAGCTTCGGGCGCAACCTATTATTATAGCGTATACACCACCGGTGGCGAAACTCAAAGCGGTCCCATCCAAGCTCAAGGTGATTTGCTAACCTATACGGTATCACAAGAGGGTATCACTTCCGTTACCTTTAGCGCATCGTCAGGCGCAGGTGTAAGCTACACCGCACCCACCAACCAAGCCCGTATCGACACCACTCGTCCCGATATCGCGGTAAACGCAGTAGACGGCAAGGGCGCGGAAATCCGCACTATGGGTACTACTCCCAACAGCGGATATCGCGTAGGATACGCAAGTGACGAACTAACCTTTACCGTCACCAACGAAAATCAAGCAAGCCAACAAGTTGGCAACAAGATTAACTATTACTATAGTTTAGACGGCGTAGAATACAAAGAACTTTCTACCGTTAACAACAACCGTCAACATCGTATTTTTAATACGAACGAAGAACAAATAGTTGACAAGACCTATTACTTCAAAATCGTTTCCGACTCGGGATACGAAGACGTTTACGCATTCACCGTAAGTGTGCTTGATAGCAACTATTACACCTTAATGGAAGTAGAAGAACTACATCCAAACGGCGCAGGTTGGCTTAAGGACGAAGTCAACGTATACTTCACTATGCCAAGCATTCTCGGTGTCGAAAACGAGTATGAAATACACGGTCTCGTTACCGGCGATACTTCAACCGACAAGAGCTTGCCTTTGACGGTAGTTTCCGGTGCACCTGCAGGTTACGTTAAGTATAACGTAAAGATTGACACCAACCTTAACGAAAGCAGTTATACTTTCTACGTACTCGACAAGGCAAACAATAGGGTGGACTTTAACACCGACGAAAGCGGCAACCCCGTTCTTGACGAAAACGGCAATCAACTTGCTCTCCGTACCACCCAACTTAAGCTTGACCTAACCACTCCAAGTGCTGACGTCGTTTCTACTATCAACGGCACCGATATCGTTTTGACCGAAAGCGATTGGTCGGCAGGTGAAGTTCTTATTACCATCACTCCCCAAGCGTTGATTTCAGGCGTAAACTGCTATCCTATGATAGGCGAAAATCCATCGCTTACGCCTATGACTATGTCTAACGGCTCGTTCAGCAAGATAGTTGCAGAAAGTGGCGTATATAGCTTCCGTTTGGTAAGCGGCGCCGGCAGACAAACCACCGTTTCTTGCACCGTTAACATCGACGTTAGCGCAATCACTTTTGACGATATAATCGTATCTACTATCGATAAATCGGGCGCAATCATCGAAGAAAACATCGATAAAGATGACGCAATGGTTGCAAACGACCTTTTGGTTAGCTTCGTAACCAACCACCAAGGACACTTTGTATTCTACTACGCAGAATATACCGGTTCCGAGCCCAATCTTAGCGAATCCGATTATACTCTATACGTACCACAAGCAGGGCAAGATGCTTTCAGTATGGTAATCAAAATGCCCGAAGAAGGTGGCAGCGGCTTCGTTAAGTATGCGTTTATGCTACGCAGTATGTCACAAGATACCAACGGCAACGTTTCACAAACGAGCGTTAAGTATATCAGTATCCAATACGACGTACGCGACTTTGATATCGAAGTAAATTATAGCGGTCTCGGCGCAGCCGACCAATGGGTAGGCACCGCTCCGCAATTTAGCCTTGCACTCAACCAAAACACTACTGAGAATATCACCATCGCCAAGTATCAATATAGACTTAACTTTGACGGTGAATGGATTGATATTGATGAAGAAATCGTCGACAACAAAGTTGACTTTGCCTTCAAGGGCGTAAAGCACTACTTCAACGACGACGAGCGTCTTGATAGCTCGCAAGGGGACGAGTCCTACGCAAGCTTCAACGGCACCATTTCATTCCGTGCTCTAAACGAAGCAGGTCACAGCAGTAGAACCTTAGACCAAGTCGTAAAAATGGATACTTCTACCCCAAGCCCACTTTACGCTATCAGCCAAAAGGCAGGCGAAAAGATTTACGACTCTACTCAAAACTACTACGTACTATACTCTAACCAAGCTATCAAGTATATCCCAACCGGAACGAGTGGTATCTTTGAGCAAAAGGCCCCAATCACTTACTTCTATCGTGTTTCAAGCGGTCTATCAGACACGTCAAGCAACATTGACGAAAATACTTGGACTCGCCTAAGCGGTGAAGTTACCCTTGCAAACGGCTCTTACTATTGGCTCTATGCAGATAACGGACTACATAGAAGTACCGCATACAAAGTATATATCCAAATCGAAGACAAGGCACCTACTGCTGAAATCGTATCGGGTGGCTCAATCGGCGCCCAAGAAGGCGTGCTTGAATTCAATTGGACGGATAGAGCGGAAATCCAATTCAAGATTACTTCTTCAACCGGCGTTTACATTTGGTACTCGCTTGACGGCAGCGATTGGCAAAAGGTTTCCGAAACTCTCGTACAAGTAAGCGGCACCAACTTCCAAAGAATAGCTTTCGTACCACCGGCAGAGAGCGGTACTATTACCGAAGATTTCACTATCGTCGGCAACCTAAAGCAAACGGCAAGATTTAAGATTACCAACCTAAGCGGCTCCGAGTACGAAGTAGTCAACAGCGTAATCATTAGAATCGATAACGAGGAGCCTGCGTTTGACGTAAGCCTAAGCTCCGTATCAATGCCTGTTATTACCGAAACCGACCTTGCTTCAAGATGGTTTAGCGAAGCTATCAACGTCAAGATTATTCCCGTAGGCTACAACCCCGGCGGCGTAGAGTACACCTATAAAGTAGACGGCGCAGGTAACTACGAAAAGTTTGCAGGCACTCGCTTCAGCACCGATAATATCGTTGACTTTAGCGGTAACGGCGAAGTTAAAGTTCTAATTAGGGCAATAGCAAGCGCAAACCTTAAGACCTACGAGCGCGAGCTTACCTTCAAGATTGACAAAGTAGCTCCCGAATTCGAACTACTCGGCGAAATTAAGAAGGGCGGCGTAACTACCGGTCAAATCGTATCCGGCACTTGGACCAACGCTGACGAAGTATTGGTATCAAAGGTTCCGAGCGTAAACTCCGTTTCGGGCGTTTCCTATGAGCTTCTCGAGCCAAACAAGGGCGCTGCAAATTGGAACGACAATACCCCCAAGAGCTACAAGGAAATCACTACCATTACCGTAGTAGCTACTTCGGGCGCGGGCGTAAAGGTAAGCAAGGATTTCCAAGTAAACATCGACAACGTAGCACCTATTATTAACGCAGGTCCTATCGTAAATAACGTTGACGACCCACGTAATCCATATCGCTACTACATCGACCAAGTAGTAACTTATACCGAAGCAAACCTAAAGAGCGCAAAGTACAACAACTTCCCACTCTCTAACGGTCAAATCATTGCAACCAACACCGTTGATAACTCAAACGGCGGTTACGTTCATATCGTAGTAGAAGACCTTGCAGGCAACAAAGCCGAGCTTACCTTCTATATGACTATCTTCGACCTAACCGTAAACACCATCGAACTCAACGACGACCATATCGCACTTCTAAGCGAGTTTGAAGCATCCTATAACGATGCAAAGGCTCGTTTGACCGACTCTCGTTCACAATACTTTGCAACGCTAATCGGCAGACTATGGGATAGACTTGCTACCCTTGAAAAGGAAATCGCCGACTACCAAGCATACCTAACCCTTGTCGGTCAAAGAACTTCGTTCGACCTTATCAGCGATTATCCCGAAATGGAAAAATACCTTGCATACTTCATTTCAGACGACCCACTAATCGTATATCCCAAGTGGCAACAGGATAAGATTAGAGAAGGATATGAAGACAAGTACAGCAAGCTCGTCGCAGAATACAGTAAGCTCGATGCTCTTATGAGCGTAGTAAGAGACCTTCAAAAGGAAGTAGTTGCACTCCCTGCAACCAACATCGTTGAAGAGAGCGATTATCAAAGTGTAATCCGCGTTTACAACGCATATCAATCACTATCAAACGACCAAAAGGCAGTCTTCAAGTCAACTCTCTATACCAAGCTCGTAGAGCTCAAGAGAATTTGTGAAGTATACCTACTCCAAGACGAAGAAACGGGTATTTCCATTGACGGCGACCATTTGGTAGGTGAAACCATAGGCGTTATGCTCGAAGTCGTAAGCTATGCCGAAACCACCGAGCTATTCAAGAACGCCCAAAAGACCTTGTACGAAACCGTTACCGAAGGTAACCCACGCAAGATTATCTCAATCAACAAGCTTGGCCTAACCGGTTACGGCTCACAATACGACACCGGCGAAATGACCATTACGCTACCGATACCAAGTGAAGAAGGCGAAATCGACTATACCCAATACGTTTACTTTGCAGTATATAGACTTTCTTCCGACGGCACCCTTAGCCCTGTATCAAACGTAATGCGTGCACGCGATGGCAAGAGCGTTTACTTCCCATCAACCACTCTTGACACCTACGTTCTTGCAACCACTGCAAACGTAGTAGTAAGAGAGGACCCCGAAACCATCTACGGCTCGGTTGGCGGCATCGAAATCGACGCAACGCTACTAACTTATATTACCTTTGCAGTAGTAGCAATGTTCGTTGTATTCGTAGTATTGATGCTCCTTGTAGCACTTAGAAGACGTAAGTTCTTGCGCTCCTACAATCGTGACCACAAGAAGTCGCTACAACGCCGCGGCATCACTCGTATTCCAAAGGGCAATGCACCGCCACCATCCAACCCTGCACGTCCTGAAGAAAGAGTGGGCGATACGCACGCCGTTTATTATCGTGGTAGAAGAAGATAATTTAGCTTTTTATAATTTCAGCGCTTGCGCATACGCGTGAGCGCTGAAAGATTTTATATGCGCATATTTTATACACGCGCGTAATATAGGTATATGTCAGAAACTTTACTCATCATCGTTTTAATAGTCGTAGCTTTGGTGCTACTTATCAACGTGGCCTTACTTCTTGCTGTAAAAAAGAACAAAAAGCAAGAAGTGAATTTTGATACGCGCGAGCTCGAAAGTAAAATAGGGGCAACGCTCGAAGGCACTTCTAAGAACATCAAGGAAAGCTTTATGATGACCAACGACGCTACTACGCGCGCGCTAATGAGTGGCGTAAGCGCAACCAACGACCAAGTAGTAAGTGGCGTCAAGGAGCTATCTCGCTCAAACGAAGTACGTCTAAAGGAAATGAAGGACGAACTCCAAGTGGGGCTCAAGGAAATGAAGGTAGAGCTAAGCGAAGCTCTTAACAAGGTCAGGGAAGACAACAACGCCCAACTTGATAGGATTAGGGGAACCGTTGACGAAAAGCTCACCAAAACCCTTGACGAAAGGCTTCAGGTTTCCTTCAAGAACGTTTCGGACTCCCTTGATAAGGTATACAAGAACTTAGGCGAGCTCAAAACTTTGGATACCGGACTCAACGAACTTACCAAAATGCTATCCAATACCAAAACGCGTGGTAATTGGGGCGAGCTGAGTTTAGAAATTATACTCCAAGATATTTTGGTGCCCTCGCAGTACGAAAGACAATCCAAAATGGGCAGGCGTATAACGGCAGGGGAAGATAGACTCGTAGACTTTGCAATCATACTCCCAGGCACAAAGGATGACAAGGTATATTTGCCCATTGACAGCAAGTTCCCGGTTGCAGACTTCATTCGTATGAAGGACGCCGTTGCTGAAGGAAAGATAGAAGAATATAACGCAGCCAAAAAGGCACTCGCCGCTCGTATTAAGCACGAGGCTGTCAGCATCAAGGATAAGTATATCAACCCACCGCAAACCACCGACTTTGCAGTTATGTTTTTGCCCGTTGAAAGCTTGTATGCAGAAGTGCTATCCATTGACGGCTTGGCTGAGCAAATCCAAAAGGATTACCGCGTAATGATTGCAGGACCAAGCAATATTACCGCATTCCTAAATAGCCTTCGCTTAGGCTTTAGAACGCTCAAAATCCAAAAGGATAGCCGTCAGGTATACGAAATCCTTACCACCTTTAGAAAGTCGTTCAACGTATTCGTAGCCGACCTTCAAAAGGCACAGGAGCAAGTCCAAAGGGTACAAAATACTTTGGAAACTGCCCAAAAGCGTACCGAAACCATACAAAAGAAACTCGACAAAACCGAAGGTCTCGAAGTGCCTGAAGCACAAGATAGTGGTGCTACGATACTATCTATCGAGTAGGTAAAGGGAGAAAGTTATGTTTGATAACACTAAAGCGGCTTGGCTAAAATTAAAAAGATTTCTTAATGCAATAACTTGGGTGTTCAATTATGGTATGAACGCTTTGATGATTGTATACCTAAGCCTTGCTCTCGAATTTGAAATAGGCAACTTTATTGCTAATGCAATACTTTTGCCGGCAACCATAGCTATCTTTATTATTACTATTATTTTGGGCAAAGTAGAAAAGAAGCCTACGAGACGCAAGCTTCGCGCTACCAAAAAGGTGCTAAGATGGAGCAAACTTGCCGTCAACGCTTTTTCATTGGGCGTAACCTTATATGGTATGTTTATTGCTGCAAGTATGGTATCTCCCATATCCATCATTTTGACTACGTTGCTAATTATAATGTGGATAATCAAGGTGCTCATCGAGCTTTTAACTGAAGTATTCGAGCATTTTATGAAGATATTTACTGAAAGTATCGCTAAAGATATACTTGATATCAAACAAAACAATCAATGGCTTTTTGAGCCCAAGACTTTTGCAACCGAAAAGGTTGAGCTCGTCAAGGAAAAGGCAGGCGAAACTATCGAAGTCGTAAAGAGTAGCGCTACGAGCTTTGCTGAAAAAATAAAAGCCATATTCAAAAAGAATAGTAGCGAAGTTGTGGAAGTAGAAGAAGTTGAAGAAGACATCTCCGACGAAGAAACTATCGCTTAATAGTTAAAAACAAATAAAAAAGGAGTGCTTGACGCACTCCTTAATTTTTTATCGTTTTACCACTTGTTGTGTACCTTTTCGGCAAAGCCCATTGCTTTATCAAGATGTATTACGGTGCCGTCGTCAAGGATACATTTGCCGCTAAACCAGCCGAAAACTTGGTGTGGAATCATACACATAACTTTTAGGTCAACGGGTGCGTAGCGGTCGATTACGGGCTCGAAGTCGAGCTCAAGTCTGCCGTCGGATGAAGTAAACGTCCAAGGCTCGGTGTAACGTACGTCGTCGGTGCCGTCGCCGGGGATGTTGAATTTGACGTCTTCGAGCTTGTGTGACTTGCCGTCGTAGAATAGCATATTTTCGCTTGCGGCGGAAGTGTTGCCGAAGCCGTATCCGATGTTAAAGCCAAACTTTTTGCCGTCGGGTAGTATGGTTTGAAGGCTGCCCCAATACCAAGTGTTGTCGTAGGTCCAAACGCCTCTGCCCCAGTCGAGAGTGCCGAGAGCGTCATCGAGGTTATAAACCTTGTTGCCGAGACGGAATTCGCCCTTACAGCTTAGGCAGTTGATTTTTGCGTTGTAGTAGAAGTACTTTGGCGTATCGAAGGGCGTTGCGATAAACATACATTCATCGGGGTTGTCGCTAAGGGTAAAGTCAAAGCTTAGTTCTTCACCGTTGTCACCAAACTTGGGATATTTGCCAAAGATATGGCGGGTTTTGCCGTCGTTGATAAAGCTCATTTCAACGCCGCCGTTAACGCAAATAGCGTCGCCTTTAAGGGTTGTTGGGGGCATATGCAATTTGCCCATTGGGAAGAAGAATACGCTGCTCTTTGTAATTTGCGATGGCTTTTTGAAGTTCATTACCGTTGCGCTCATTGCACCGAGATATCCCATATCGGATATGGTCAAGCAAATGGCGTAGTCGTCGTTGCCAACGTAGTAGTAATCCCACTCTTTAATTCTCCACTTTGGAGCTTTGATTTCGTCGCGGTTATACTCGAGTAAATATTCTTTGGCGTATCCGGGCTCGCGGATATTGCCGTTTTCGTCTAAGAGCTTGCCTTTTTCAATAATGCGATTTTGCATACTTGCCTCCTAAGGTTGATATTATGATTATACCACTTTATAAAGTGCTTTTCAATAGCTAAATTGAGATATATTCAGTATGGACAAACGCGCGCGTTTATAGTATAATTACTTATATATTGTGTTTAAACGGAGGAAGATATGCCAAATTATATAATCACTTATGACGTTGGTACCACGGGCATCAAAACTTGTTTGTTTGACGTTGGCTCAACCATTGAACTCAAAGCAAGCGCAATGGAAGGCTACAACCTATACGTTTTGGAAAACGGTGGAGTAGAGCAAGATACCAAGGAGTGGTGGAATGCTATGTGCGTAACCACCAAGAAGATATTTGCATCCTACGACGTTGACCCCAAGGAAATACAAGGTATTTCATTCTGCTCACAAGCGCAAGCACTCGTACTCGTTGACAAAGAGTGCAACCCCGTTAGAAGGGCTATGAGCTATATGGACCAACGCGCTAAGGAAGAAATCAAAAAGGGTATTGCTCACGGCTTCCAAATCGCAGGCGCAAACGTATTCAAGCTTCTCAAGTCCTTGTATTACACGGGCGCGGTAGCAGCATCGGTAAAGGACCCCGTTTGGAAGTATAAGTGGGTTGAAGCAAACGAGCCCGATAACTTCAAAAAGGCGTATAGATGGCTCGACGTAAAAGAATTTTTGATTTCGCAATGCACGGGCGAGTGCGTTATGACCGAAGACAGCGCCTTTGCAACGCTAATATACGACATTCGCAAGAACACTTGGGCAAAGCCCATTTGCAATATGCTCGGCGTAAATATGGACCACCTTGCACCCATTAAAAAGAGTACCGACTGCGTAGGTCTCGTAACGGAAAAGGCTTCTCAAGAGCTTGGTTTAGCAGTAGGCACCAAGGTATTCGGCGGCGGCATGGACGCAGCTCTTATCGGCGTAGGCGCAGGTGCAACCGAAATTGGTGACACCCATATTTATAGCGGCACTTCGGGCTGGGTTGGCACAGTCGTTGGCAAGTCTATGGTTGACACTTCCGCTATGATAGCAGCTACCGTTGGCGCCGAGAGTGGTAAGTATAACTACTTTGCAGAAATGGAAACTTCGGGCAAGTGCTTGGAGTGGGTTAAGAACCACCTTGCTCTTGACGAAATCGGCATTTATCTAAAGACCACCAACGTTACCGAGAACGAAGATATCGAAAAGAGATATACCTCTCTATACGACTATATGACTGAAGTTTGCAACTCTATTCCTGCAGGCTGTGGCGGCGTTATCTTTACTCCTTGGCTACACGGTAATCGTTGTCCCTTTGAAGACCCCAACGCAAGGGGAATGTTCTTTAATATTAGCTTGGAAACGGGCAAGACCGAGCTTATCCGTGCCGTTCTTGAGGGCGTATGCTTCCACCAAAGATGGATGCTCGAAGCCGAAGCTAAAAAAGCCAAGGTCAGCGACGTTATTCGTTTCGTAGGCGGCGGTGCGCTATCCAACTTTACCGCACAACTTCTTGCTGACGTCACGGGACACGTCGTTGAAGTAGTACAAGACCCACAAAACGTAGGTGCAGTAGGCGCTTGTGCTTGCGTAGCCGCAGGTCTTGGACTAATCGAATCGGTATCCAAGGTAAAAGACTATATTCTCGTCGAAAAGACCTTTACTCCAAACCTTGAAAACAAGGCTATCTACGACAAGAACTTTGAAGTATTCAAGCAATTATATAAGGCAAACAAGAAGAATTACGCGCTACTTAATAAATAGTACGATAGGTTACAAAAGTAAACGCCCCGAATTCGGGGCGTTTTGTGTTAGGTTATCTTTCTCTACCGACCAAAAAGTCTATGGTTTCACCAAAATAATCTGCGAGTTTCCAAAGATTTTCTATACTTGGCTCTTTCTTTCCATTTAGCCAATTACAAATAGTGCTTTGGCTTATGCCAAGCTTTTTCGCAAGTGCATACTGCGAAATTTCTTCAGCTTCCATTAGGTGTTTAATTCTTTCAACAATTAATATTTTCATATCTATTGACATTATATGCCCAAGGTGATATAATTTAGTCAATATATGCCC